>NZ_LVWH01000203.1:0-37525 GCF_001909045.1 Paenibacillus sp. P3E
ATGCTTATACACAGTATCATCTATTCGCCCTGAAGGACCATTATAGGAAAGCGAATAAGAATACTGCATACCCGAGATTTGTGTTGTTTGCTGAATAAAACCAACCAAACCACTAAAGACAATAAATAAAATAATACTAATAATCATGGAAAAGGCTGTAATCCGGAAACGTTTCTTGTTCCGTTGTAAATTTCTGCTTGCAAATTGCCCTACGATGCCAAACAGCGTTTTAACGAGCAGAGACTTTTTGATCTTTGTGATCTTTTCAACCTTCGTGCTTCCCACATTTTTCAGGGCTTCGAGAGGCGATACGCGAGCTGCTTGTTTAGCTGGTCCAATAGCGGAAAGGAATACGCTCAGCAAGCCCAATAAACCGGCAGTGATTAGAACCGGCGCGGAAATGACCATTCTCATATCATTTAAGAAACCTAACGTTAACAAGCTGATATTGTAAAACAATACCTTCATAAAAAGGGTTCCCGTAAGAATCCCGATGGGGATGCCGATCAAGCTCAGCAGGGCCGCTTCTTGCAGTACAATTTTGCGAATTTGGGCTGGTGTAGCTCCAATGCATCTTAACATGCCGAATTGTGAAATCCGCTCCAGTACAGAAATATGAAAAATATTATAAATCATGGCAATCGTACAAATCATTATTATCGTAATGACAGCTGTGAATGCTAGGGTCAAGCTGTTATTTACACCTTCATAAGTGCTTTTGCCATACAATTTAAGCAGTTCATTATTGTACTCAATTCTTACATTTTCAATATAGCTCTCCCTATCCAGTTGCATAGCGGAACCTTGTTCGACATTACTCAGCTGTAAAGAGGACATCAAATCTTCCGTCTTCTTTTTGATGTCATTCAATGATTTCATTTTGACGTAAATAAAGTAATTTTTGTTGTTATCGATGCTTTTGTTATCATTGAAAGTAATTGCAGGAAAGATGTATCTGGAAGACCAGTTCCCTGTGCTTGACGGCTTCATAAAGCCTACAACAGTATATTCTTTTTGGGATTGAGCCTGGAAAGTCTCGTCAAGGTCCCAACCAAAATCGCCAAGTCCGTTAATCTTTTTGTCTTCACCCGTTGACGCCACCTTCCGGATTCCAAGGTTTAGCGTTATCGTTTCGCCAAGCTTTGGTTTTTTAGAAAAATAACTCAAACTGGATGAGAGAATGATAATTTCATCCGGATTTTCCGGGTACCTGCCCGAGTCTAGCTGTGGATGAAGCATGTTCATTGCACTCGCATCATATTCCTTGACATTCAGGTACCGGTAGGGTGCGGCAAACGGATCTTCCTTCTTTTCCTTCTCATTTGCTTCCTTAATGACAGCATAGCCTTCTCTACTGATGACGCCGGCACTTTTTACGGTTGCGTTGTTTTTGACTTTCGGAACCGCTTCTCCTGAAATACCATTGAGAGAGACGTGATAATCTCCAAAGTCCCGCAGGGTTTGTCTGACTGACTTATCCCAATAGCTCATCCCGATTGTACCAATGGACGTAAGCAGCGTAACGGACAGGATTATGCCGAAGATCGTAAGCAGCGATCTTTTTTTCTGCCCTTTTAAATATTTCCCAGTAAGATCTGTGTAGCTTTTCAAAACGGACTCACCTCATTTGGCTGTAGAAGGACTCCGTCTTCGATTCTTACGACCCGATCTGCAACTTTAGCAATATTCATATCGTGCGTGATCATAATCAACGTCTGATTATATTTTTTAACGGAAAACGTAAGTAAATCCATAATTTCCTTTCTGTTTTTACTGTCCAGATTTCCGGTAGGTTCATCCGCCAAAATAATCGACGGTTTATTAATTAACGCACGGCCAATCGCCGTTCTTTGCTGTTGTCCGCCTGACAATTCGGATGGAAGATGTTGTCTCCGCTCGGTCAGACCTAATAGCCCCATTAATTCCAGGACATACTTATCATCTCCCCTTTTGTTCTCCAATAGCATGGGTAATTTGATGTTTTCCTCTGTAGATAGGACTGGGATCAGGTTATAGGATTGAAAAACAAATCCTATTTTCCGTCTCCGGAATACAGCGAGCTCCTCTTCACTTCTGGCATAAATATCAATACCATCGATGATGACTTGTCCACTTGACGGGCGGTCCACTCCACCTAGAAGATGCATTAAGGTGCTTTTTCCTGATCCACTGGCTCCTACGATAGCAACAAATTCTCCCTGCTGGACGGAGAAATTCACATTTTTTAAAGCTTCAACCTTTGCCTCTGCACTTCCATAGTTCTTGCATAAATTAACAGTTTTTAGTATTTCCACTTATTTACCTCCTGAGCTAATGTTTCACTTTGTATGTTTGTTATTATAAAGATCGAAGCTTACAATAAAGTGAAGAGGAAGCTTACGTTATTGTAAGCTTCCTCTTCTTTCCCCTTTATTAAAGGAAATCCTAAATTCTGTTCCTATCCCTAACTGACTTACAACGGTGATCATACCGCCTTGCTCTTCAATAATGGACTTGGATAAGGACAAGCCGATACCAAGACTTTGCGGCTTTTCCGTGCTTCTCCCGCTATAAAACCGTTCAAAAATGTGTGGCAAATCTTCTGAGGAAATGCCTTCTCCCCGATCTCGAATGATTACAGTCTGGAATACCGAATTTTCTTCTAAAATAACGTCGATTGCGCCCTCTAGGGGCGTGTGTTCCAGTGCATTTTTAATCAAATTAATTAAGGCTTCTGTTAGCCATTCTTCATCCGCCCAAACATACATAGCTTCTCCACCATGAATGTGAATTTGCTGCTTCTTTTGCTCGGATAACATTCGCAACGAATGTACAGCATGATCGATCATTTCTCTTACTCTCACACGTTCTTTCTGGAACGTTATTGCTCCGGCTTCGACCCGTGCCAGCTTCAGTAAACTGATAATCAGCCATTCCATTCGCTCTAGTTGTAGGCGGCTTCGATCCAGAAATTTCGTCCTCATTTCTTCCTTCATATGAGGATCATTCAGCAAATTCTCATTAAAAACGATGAGAGCTGCCAGCGGCGTTTTGAGCTGATGCGAAATATCGGAAAGCAGGTTGCGTAGAAATGTTTTCTCTTGTTGGAGTTGCCGAAGACTGTTATGTAACCTTTCGGCCATGGCGTTAAAGTTTCGTCCTAACGTGCCAAAGTCACCTTCATCATTCTCCGGAAGGGGCTGATCAAACTGACGTTCAACAACTTGCTCCGCTGCAAAGGTTATGGCCCGAATCTTGTCAAATATTTTGCGGTATTCCCATCCCAATAACAACAGAAATGGAATACTAAAAAGCAAAACCTGAGCCGCTGTTTTGAAGGGTAAGGCGTTATCCGAGAGTACAGGCTGATCGTTTACGGGCATATCTTCCGTGTATGCATATTGAGCCAGGCTGCGTTTTCCCGCTACGATTTCATCTTCTTGTGCACCCTGAGTGATAAAGTGGATAATTTCATTTTCCAGCTGAGGAGCTAGCTTCAAAACATAACCAATCAATGCAGCATTTTGATTAACCATGGCCTTATTGATCTGACTGACTTGATAATTCATAAAAAAGAACATAAGCACCGCTAACATAACTTGTAATACGATTGCTTTAACAGTAATAGACTTCCACTCTGGATTACGGACGAATTCATTCATGGTTTATCTTCCTATAACATCTGCATTCCATTTATATCCGACTCCTCGAACGGTAATGATATATCTCGGTACAGCAGGAACATCCTCGATCTTCTCTCTTAACCTTCTGATGTGAACCGAAAGGGTGTTGTTATCAATGAATTCTCCTGACATATCCCACAAACTGTTAAGAATGATGCTTCTGCTGCAAATTTGCTTGGGGTGAGTCATTAACATCAAGAGCAACCGGTATTCCAGCCCCGTCAATAAAAGTTCCTGATTGTATTTAAGAACAATTCCTTCTAGAACTCGAACTTCAATATCGTCGGATATCCATCTATTCGGTTCATCCGCGGACTTATGATTGCGCCTTAATACGGCTTTCATCCTAGAGAGAAGTTCTTTGGTACGCAGCGGTTTGGTCATATAATCATCTGCTCCCAAATCAAGACCAGCAACAACATTTGTCTCCTCATCCAAAGCTGTCAAGAAAATGATGGGCACCCGGGATAATGCACGAATTTCCCTACACAGGTCATATCCTGAACCATCAGGTAAATTTATATCCAGCAAAATTAAATCGACTTCGTCCGTCTTGAATGCCTTTCTGGCTTGTTCTAGGCTATTGGCAAGAACAACGGTATATCCTTCACTCGTTAAAGTATATTCAATACCGAATACCAAATTATCATCATCTTCAACCAGTAAAATTCGATTCATTGAGCACCTCAGTTTAATTCATGAAAGTTTTTAAAATACTTACTCATAAAGCTACACCACTTTTAAACTGTATCATGAAAGACTGTTTAGTGGTTAATTGTAATGGTTCTGGTATTTCACCATTGGAATGAACTTATGGTTTTGATGTGCGATACTTGCCTGTAATGACATGTGTTCATAAATCCCATGATCCCCGTTCTCTAATTGATCGTGATCCATTATAATGTCGCTTTTATTCCTTAAATTTATGTTGTTCAAGGCATTTTCTAACTTTTTAAATTGAGGAGTATTTATGCTAACCAAAAAATTCTATCCCAACACACTATTCATGAAATCATTTTCTGCTTAGATAATGACTATAACGCCACTTATAGAGATGGCAGCCCGGCTCCCAATTGGGGACAAGAGGCTGCCTTTAAATTGGCCCATAAGTATGATCAGTTAGGATATCGGACCAGTATCCGGACGCCACACAGCCCACAACTGAAGAGAAATCACCAATTCAAATAGCAAAATGACATTTTGCGAGGAATCAGCATGGAAGCGGTGCTTCCACCGACATTTTTAGTAATTATCACCCGGTAAACGAATGTCGCATAAAAATATCCCAATGGGAAGGAGATGCCATGCCACAAGCTGAGAAAAAAATCACCGTCAAGCTCCCAAAGAAACAATATGAAGCATTGAAAAAGGATGCAGCAACCCAGCATCTCAGTAGGGCAGATATCATACGGGCCTTTATTCAAAAGGGAATGTCCGTTGATGCCTATACCGAAGAGATTGATTTCGTTTTTTTGATACGTATTCTTGTTTTACTACGAAAGTCTAGTTTTTCCCACTTTTCCAATTAGCCTTTCTTTAATCTATGCTTTACAATAATTTTATTTAAGGTGATTTTTAACAGTTTACAGTTGAAAAAATTCAACCTTTGACTGCCCCCGCCATTCCTGCTACGAAATATCTCTGAAAAAACAAGTAAACTACAAGTATCGGAACAATGGATATAAGTACGCCCGCACTCAAAAGAGTATAATCATTCGAATGCTGGCCTTGAAAGGTGAGCAACCCAGCTGTTACCGGCAGCATTGAATTCTTAGTAATAAAGATTTGCGCGAGCAGAAACTCGTTCCATGTGGATAAAAAGTCCAAAATGATCAGAGTAGCAATGGCCGGCATGGCAATGGGCAATATGATGCGAAAAAACTTTCCCAGTTCGCCGCAGCCATCGATAAATGCCGATTCATCCAATTCCTTAGGGATGGAACGCAGAAAACCGCGCAGCACCATGATGCCAAAAGGGACTCCAAAGCCAATGTATACCATAAAAATGCCGGGATACGTATTTTCAAGCCCAAAGTGGTTTAACATCATATTCAGCGGCACCAAAGTAGCCTGAAAAGGAATCATCATACCGATCAGAAAAAAAGCGAACAGCGCATTTGCCCATTTAAAGTTCATTCGAGTTAACGCATAGGCAGCGAGTGCCTCAATCAAGATGCCGATAGGTACTTTTACCACAGAAATAAACAAGCTGTTGCGGATATATATGCTCATTTTGTCCCAGGCTTCAGAAAAGTTGCCCCATTTCACGATTTCCGGAAAAGCGTACACCGGATTCTTCACTAAATCCGCGTTAGATTTCAGGGCAGTCATTATAATAAATAGAATGGGAATCAGAAAAATGATTGCCAGAACAATAAGCAAAATGTAGTTTACAACTTTAGAAAAAGTAGAATTTTGTGTTTCTTCCATTGTTATGCGCACCTTCTTCTTAGAAAATTAGAGATGAGATTTTTTATTGGTATAGTAAACGTATGGGATAATAATGATCATGGTTATCAAAACAAGTACCCAGGAGATCGCCGAACCGACACCGATATTGTTGAATTTGAAGGTTTGATAATACATCCATGAAGACAACACTTGTGTGCTTTGTGCCGGCCCCCCCGCTGTCATTCCGTAAATAATGTCATACACTTTCATGGCATTAACCAATGTCGTTGCGAAAACGATAACGAAGGTTTCGCTGAGCAGCGGTATGGTAATATACCGAAAGGATTGGCGGGGCTTCGCACCGTCAATAATAGCCGCTTCGTAACAATCTCGCGGAATACTTTGGAGTCCGGCAAGAAATAAGACCATGGGCAGCCCGACACCCTGCCAGACAGCTGCTACAAAAACTGCGGCCAATGCTGTTTTTGGATCGGCCAGCCAAGGATGCGTCAGTTGACTGAGACCTATTTGCTGCAAAATAACATTAAAGAATCCTTTAGTCGGATGGTAAAGCCAAGTCCACATCAACGCCACGATGATGCCCGACAATACATATGGGAAATAAAAGATACTCCGAAACACCGATCTGCCTTTTAACCTCCGGTTAAGCAGTAATGCAAACATCAGACCGAGGCCGATAATTACCGTTAAGGAACCGGCCATCCACAAAATATTGTTTCGGAGAGCAACTCTAAATACCGCGTCTTCTGTCAGTAAATAAGTGTAATTTTTTATTCCAACAAATTTCTTATCCGCAGCGATACCATTCCAGCTGAAAAAGCTGAGACGCAGTGTATATAGTGATGGAGCTACAATGACTATAAGGTAGGCCACCAACGCCGGGAGCACAAATGTCCACGGCTTCCAATATTTAATTTTCATATAGAGTCCCCCCTGCTTATCCGAACTAAAGAAGAGCGGCCTTCATGGCCGCTCTCCTTTAGCCGGGCTGCTCTTGTATTAATTTCCGCTTTTATAGGTTTCAACCGCCTTCTGAATTTCCTGTCCAGCCTGCGCAGGAGTCCATTCTCCAAGAACAACAGCATCCTGAGCTTCAAATAGCTTTTGCACTACAGCTTGCGGCAATGCTTGATCTGAGATCAGGAAGCTGCCGTCACCGATCATTCCGGCCATTTCGGAGGTATGCGGCGACTGTTTCGAGAAAGTAAATTCTTTTAGAGCAGGGGCGCCATATTGGTCAATATATTTGTTGACAATATCAGGACCAGTGATATACTCCCCAAGCTTCACAGCGGCTTCCTGTTCTTTCCCGTCGGCGCTGCCGCTAATTTGGAACATTTCAGTAAAGCTTGACATTCGCACTTTTGGCTGATCATTCGGGAATTTAAAGACTCCAAAACTATCGGGGGCATTGCCCGCGCCGGAAATATTCGTATCTATCCACGGACCTGTCAATGCATAGGCTCTTTCCTTCTGATATAAAGGTGTCTCTGCTTCCAGGGGATCAAGTGTAATAAATCCCTTCTCAAAATAGTTCTTGTCAGACCATTCCTTCAGCTTCTCGAATGATTTCTCAACGGCAGGATCTGCCCAAGAGGCTTCCAGCGCATTTAGTTTGTCATGAAGTTCGGGACCGGCGAAATACTCTAATAGCTGTTCTGTCAAACGCATAACGTCCCAGCCGCCTTTTCCGCCAACTGCAAGCGGGGTAATGCCACTTTCCTTTATCTTCCCCATCTGTTGTTCGAACTCAGCAAATGAAGTGGGAGGGTTCAAATTCAATTTTGTGTACAGTTCTTTAGGATAGAACATGCCCAGGGAAGCCACATGGAACGGAATACCGGAGGTTTTATTATCATATTTCACCATATCCAGTGCTGCAGAATTATAAATATCTGACCATTTGTGACTTGCTGCTGTTTCCGTCAAATCCATAGTCAATCCGTTTTCAGGGTAGAAGGCACCCAGAGATCCCCCCCAGGTAAACCACATTGTCGGCAAAGTTTTGGAGGATGCGGCCACTTTAAGGGACTCTTTTAGAGGATCAGTTCCATAATAAGTAGCTTCCACATGTATTGTCGGATTGTCTTTTTGGAAGGATTCGAGAATGGGCTTCAGATACGCCGCTTGATCATTCAGCACCCACAGCGAGATAGTGGTTTCCCCGGTGTCCGAGGCTGATGAAGCTTTATCGCTGCCTTCTTTTGAGCTACATGCGGATAGCACAACAACTAGAACCATTGTAATCGCTAGCAAAAATATAAGACGCTTTTTTCTCATACGTTCATTCCCCCTGTGTATTTTTGAGCAAACAACCGCTGTATGTTTTGCTTGAATTCAGTTTACCGCGCTTCAACTTTTCGGAAAACGAGACTGATATGATATTTTCTACACTTTCATGCTGCTTTACAGAGGGTGAATTTCAGATATCTATACGACTATATTATTTAGGTTATTTCGTATGTTTTTATGCTCTAACGGTTGCGGTATTCCAGTGGAGTCATACCCATGCGTTCCTTAAAAAGCTTGCCGAAATAATGCGGATTGGTATAGCTGAGCATTTCTGAAATCTCATATACTTTTTTGTTGGTTTCCCGCAGCAGCTTCTGCGAATAACTGATTTTGTTACGGATAACGTATTCACTGAAGCTTTCACCGACTTCTTTAAGAAAAATCCGGCTCAGATAGCCAGAACTGATCGGAATGGACTCCGCCGCTTTAAGCAATGAGACATCCTCCAATAGATGCCGGTCCACAAATTCTTTGGCCATCCGAACGTACAAGCTGTCGCTCTGTTGATTAACAGGGAACTTAAGCTCAGCCTCCAGATAAGCCTGCGGAACATCCTGCAGCTTTGTGTAAATGGAACTACTGGAAAAAATCAGTGAAACATTGAGTAGTTCAAAAATTTTGTTGCGGAGTCTATCCAAATAGTGCTCTCTGGCAGCCGCATCCTCTTCTCCTTCTTTCGAAGAGGCAGGTGCTAGCCAAATAATCTCGCGATGGCTGCGGTGGAATACCACTCCACCCCAATCCTTGGCTACATACTCATCAACTAAGTAGCGGATTGAGATGAATTTCATATGTTCTGCCTCACCATTGTCCACAATCTGGTCGACCGCATCATCACGCATGCGAAACGCGGAAAGCCATAATCCTTTGGAGAAATCAGCATTCAGCAATTCTTTCTCTATCCGCTCATGCGGATACGTGTAAACATCAAGCAAAGATACCAGCCATTCATTCCGTTCCTTCTCGGTCCAGTGAAGGTTTGGTTTGACTGCGCTTTTCTCCAGAAGTGCAATCGTCTTGCGCAATGTGGTCATGACCTCTAATTCGTCCATGGTAGGTTTGTGCAAATAATCAACAACTCCCAGACGAATCGCTTCTTTTACATAATTAAAATTATCATAGCTGCTTAAAAAAATAATCTGCATATTCGGATATTCCCGCTTGCGAATGTGCCGAACCACTTCAAGTCCATCCATTCCGGGCATTCGAATATCAATCATGATGATATGAATTTCTTCCATCTCCAGTATTTGCAGCGCTTCTTCTCCATTGGACGCTTCAGCCTTCCAGCAAACTCCGCAGTTCTCCCAATTCACCATATAACGCAGGCCCATTCTTACAATGGATTCGTCTTCCACTACCAGCAGATTCCACATGATTATTTTCAGCTCCCTCCTTCATGTATTTCTTTATAAGGTAAGGTTATTGTTATCGCAGTCCCCTGTTCCAGACGTTTAACGGTTAGACCGTAGTCCTCTCCAAAACGGAGGCGGACTCTGTCATTCACGTTGTTGAGTCCAATGCTGGAAGTCCCCGTAAGCATCCGGTCATCGAGTAACCGCGAAATTTGATCTTCAGATATTCCAATTCCATCGTCACAAACCTCAATTTGTAAATCCGAATTCTCTCTGACCAGGGAGGCCTTAACTTGAATCTTCAACGTGCGGTTCAAGCCTTTGGAACCATGGAAAATTGCGTTCTCCAACACGGGCTGCAGCAGCATAGGAGGAATTTCTGAATACAGCAGTTCCTCTGGCACATCCCATTCAATTAGAAAGGTGTTCGTATAACGAAGGTCCTTTAGCTGCCCATAATTCTTGAGCAGCGCAATTTCCTGAGATAAAGGCATGGGTCCATCATCCAGCTTCAGGTACGATTGCAGAAGACGATTGAGTGAATGAATCAGTTTTGCTATTTGTTGAGATTGCTGCATAATCGCAATCATCCGGATAGAATTTAGAGTATTGTACAGAAAATGTGGCTGAATCCTCAAGTGAAGCGCATACAATTCCGCTTTGCGCTTCTGATGTTCTTTCTCCGCGATCGACTGGACCATGCGCTCCAGGCGCTTAACCATCCTTGAATAGCTTAGATGGAGCTGTCCAATTTCATCTTGACGGCCTGTTAGTTCCAGCACCTCGAATTTCCCCTGCTCCACATTTCTCATTGAGCGAATCAGACGCAATATAGGGCGCGACAGGTTTCTGGCCAGCAGCCAGGAGACTACAGCAGTTGCAATCATTAGTGTTATGGCAATAATTAATGTGTATCGGCGGATCATCCGGCTATCGCGCAAAAGATCATTTTGATTTTTACCCAAATAAATACTCCACCCAAGGTATTTGCTTTTTTTCACAACACCTCTATAAGCAATCTTGCCCTCTTCGCCTTCACCACTGGTCATCCATATCCCCACCCGCTCATGCAATGAGTTCTCCTTAAGCAGTTGGCTGGCAACCTGTTGATTGGATGTGTATACCAGCTGGCCATCCCTGTCTACGACAGTGACCACGGTATCTCCCAGTTGCGAAGACCGGATAATTTTATCAATGAAATCGGGAGAAATATGCAAGGCAATGACTGCAATCGGCCGCATCCGGTCATCAAGCAGCATTCTTGCCCCTGTTATGGCGGCAAACGGTTCTCCTTCAAACTGCCTGATCTCATGCACCCCGGAAACGACAAAACCGCCCTTTTTTAATCGGGCTTCCTTATACCAGGCTTCACCGGACGCATTGTAAGCTCTGTTAATGGATGAAGAGTCGTTCGACCGGTATCCGCTGATACTTCCTTTATCCCCATAGAGGACCATACCCTTTATGGATGTATTAATGGAGGGGTACGCACTCATAAGGCGGATCAGCTGCTTCTGTGCATTCAGTTTAGCCGAACTCCACTGTTCCTCGGGAACATAGGGCTGACTAAGAATTTTAAAGGCTTCGGGCATGTAGTATGGCAGGATGCTGAAACGATCAAAATCGCTGATTTGTTTCTCAATAGAAGTGTTTAATTGGCCGGCAATGACCTGCAAATCCTGTTCTGTCTGAGATTTAAGAGTGTCAGCGGATTTTTTGTAAGCAATAGTTCCCAGCAGCAGCACCGGCAGACAACTGATCAGCAGAAATGTTATAAAAAGCTTTTGATTATAAGTGATTTTTCTCCACCGCATGATATTGCCCCTTCCGGACAGCTTATAGCTAATTCATCTTATCACAGGCAGCTTCCCGCAAAGAACTGATGAATATTGGATTATAGAAAAAAGACAGCTGTCCTAATGGACGACAGCCGCCTTTTATACCTATTTCACTTTCCGTACGATATCTTATCTTCTATTTCGTCATACGTACCGCCATATATGGTTTTGCGGGAAGATCAATCCTGAAGCTGCCTTCATACCTTTCATCCAGTTCCTGAATAGTCATATTCCAGGTATCGAGCAATTCGACCTTATAGGAGATGCCAGGCTTCATGTTAAAGATGCGGAATTTCGGCTGATTGAATCCAAAATAAAATAAATAATATTCATCTTCTACTCCGGCACACGGAAGATCCCAATCTGAATGGAGCGGATTAAGCCCCTCAGCAGGTCCCGCTTCCATAACGCTGCGCAAAAAAGCAATTCTCGCCGGGCTGCTTCCGTGCAGTTCTCCTCCTTTGGCCCACCACAAAATCTCTTCCGGGTTTAAGTAAGTCTCACCATGGCCGACGTAACCTCCTCTTATCGCGCCTTCCCAAAACCGCCGAACCATTTCTTCTCCCGTAATATTGCCCCACCCTTGATCAATATCACCTTCGTATGCGCATTCATCAATAACAACCGGTTTCTGCCACTGTTCCCGCCATTGATTCGTTGCTTCCACTGTCTTATAAACATCTATCCGTTGGATACTGCAATGTGTAACCCATGGTTTGTTGAAATCGTAAAAAGACACGCCGTTGTGATTGGAAATCAAATGGTGATAAGGATCATTCTCCGTGACAATCCCGGCAAATCGTTCCCAATCGTCCAGATTTTTGGCCCACATGAAATCATATTCATTGGCAAGTGACCACCACACGTGACGATATGCTGCCAGTCTCGCAACGATGTACCGCAAATAACGGTCATCTTCCGATTGGCTCATCTCCGCAAATCCCCATCTGTCATAAGAGTGAAAAAGAATCAGATCGGCTTCTATGCCCAGTTTTCCGAGATCGCATATTCGCTGCTCCAGATGTCTAAAGAACTCCGGATTAAATCTTGTATAATCCCAGCCCTGATCTATCGAACCTTCGAACGGATAATATTGAGGCTCATTGGTGTTGTACAGGTACGACTTGGGGAACACACACATTCTAAGCTTATTGAAGGGTGAAGTTGATAATGTGTGAAGTGTCTGCTCTTCAAGCTGATTCCCTTGATGTATCCAAGCATAGCTTGTCGTACCCACAGGAATATAAGGTGATCCATCCTCGTAGGCAAAATGAAAAGTATTCTTCACCCGCACCGGACCATGGTTATTTGGGAGCGGGGGTGTACATTCCACTTGACCTTCTATCCCGTTCAGCGAATGGCTGGAACTAAGGGTTTGAAATGTCCATATTCCCACTTCAGGAGGCATGAAACGAATACGATATACTCCATCTCCATCATAAAAACCAAGAGGGGTAATCTTACGGTCACCTTTTACAAATTCGGCGCTTAATGTAACCTCCAGATACGGATTTCCGCTGCTGATTGTTTGTAGTTCAATTTCAAATACGCCCCACTTTTCAACACTTGCTGGCGCAGTCAAAACTACACTTCCATCCTTCACACAATCACTTATAGGCGTTAATGGTATATCGTTCTCTACCTGATCTACTTCTTGTTGAGGAATAACTGAAAGCTCAGCCAAGACACTTTGCAGCTTGCCCTCCGGCCAAGCAAGTGAACGCTGGTTGGACAACACATACATGGGCAGTGTCTGCATCTTCGGAAAAAATAGAAGATGCGGAGCCTCTGCTAAGCTCGGAATGTACTTTAGTAAAATACTTCGAGCCTCAGCATTATCCCACAGCTCACCAATTTTGCTATTCTCACTAAAAGTCATACATTTTTGCCTCCTATTAACTTCGCTTGTCACTGCTCATACAGATATAATCCGGGGGCTCTTTGGCCTCGACCCTTTGATTACGGGGAGATACGCCGCCCGGTTTCTGCCAAATGACTTATGCATGGTCTTCATCTCAATTAATAATCAGAATTCGCCTATGAGTGGATAGAATGTCTGGAGGAGCAGTGGTAACTCCGCTCCTCCAGTTTCTACCGGGACCGCCGGGTGATTAGGGGATTAGACCTCATGGCGTAGTACTTATATTTAGCAGAGGATTTAACGCTGGGGATGGATCAGCCGGCTGTAGAATGGAATGAACCGCCGTCTGCCAACCAGTATAATTGCGGTCTCTGATGTCGTTATTCATTAGCGGCTCGTAGGATTCGTACATCTGAAATTTGGCGGCGAGCTCTGCAGGATCGGACCAGAAGCCGACCCCGAGCCCTCCAAGGTAGACCGAACCTATAGCGGACAGCTCAGCACAGGTGGAGCGAACAACGCGGCTGCCGAGAATGTCTGCCTGAAAATGCATCAGCCAGCCGTTGGCGGAACCGCCGCCGTCGGTGCGGAGACCCCGCAGCGTAATTCCCGACTGCCGCTGCATAAACTCCACCGCATCGCGCACCTGGTAAGCGATGCTTTCCAGCGCAGCCCGGATCACATGCCCTTTGCGGGTCCCCCGGTTCATGCCCAGTATGGCTGCTCGGGCATACGGGTCCCAGTATGGTGCGCCTAACCCGACAAACGCAGGCACCAGATACACTCCCTCATTGCTCTCAGTATCCTCCACCAGCTCCTGCATCTCCTCAAAAGTAGAGAATAACCCCAGATTGTCCCGCGTCCATTTAATACTGTCACCTGTGGTACGAATGACGGCTTCAAGCGCATAGGTCACCGTTCCTCCGGCTCCCCAGGCAATGGCGGTGACCAGTCCTTCGCCACCATCAACCGGATGTTCCCCGACATTCATCATCACTGAAGTGCCCGTACCGTATGTTGCTTTGGCCATGCCGGGCTCAAAGCACTGATGGCCGTAAAGCGCACCTTGTGAATCACCGATCACACCTGAGATCGGCAGACTTTCACTGAACAGCCCGCCTGCCTCTGTATAACCGAACACCATGTCAGAGGCTTTAACCTCTGGCAACAGTGAAATCGGAACTCCGAATAATTCGCTAAGCTCCTCATCCCATTCCAGCGACCGGATATTAAAGAGAGAGGTACGGCTGGCGTTGCTGTAATCGGTGACATGGTTTACGCCGCCGGTCAGCTTCCAGATCAACCAGCTGTCGATGGTTCCCGCCAGCAGCCTGCCTTCCTCGAGCAGCTCACCTGCTCCAGCGGCATGATCCAGAATCCATCTGAATTTTGTTGCCGAGAAATAAGGATCGATCATTAAGCCTGTTTTGGCACGGACGGTGCCCTCATACCCGGCTGCCTTCAATCGGGAACAGGATTCCGCCGTCCGCTGGCACTGCCAGACCACCGCATTATATACAGGGAGGCCGGTCGTCCGGTCCCAGACCAGCGCGGTTTCCCGCTGGTTCGTCAGGGTTAGCACGGCAATCTCCGATGAAGTGGTACCTGCCTGCTCCAGTACAAACCGGGCCGTATGGATCACATTCTCGTAAATCTCCAGCGGGTCATGTTCAACCCAGCCGGGCTGAGGATAATGCTGCTTATGCTCCATGGAGGTACGGGAGATCACAACGCCGTCATGGTCGACAAGCAATGCCTTGGTACCGGAGGTGCTCTGGTCAATAACCAGAATGAACTTCTTCGTTTGCTCCATCACACCCGCCCTCTACTTCTCAGTCATTTCAAGCGCAACCTGCTTGAGATGATCGCTTGTTATACCATAGTGCCGGAAGACCTGGGTGGTTGTGCCGGCAATCGCTGGTTCATCGGGGATGCCGATCACTTTCATAGGAACCGGATAGTACTGCACTACCACCTCTGCCACTGCTGCTCCCAGTCCACCATAGATGCTGTGCTCTTCGACGGTAATAATTCTTCCTGTCTCTCTCGCGGCGGCAATAATAGCCTCTTCATCCAGCGGTTTAATCGTATGCATATTGATCACCCGGCAGGACACATCCTCTGCGGCCAGCAGCTCTGCGGCATCCATGGCAATCCGCACGGTTTCTCCCACGGCGATAATAGTTATGTCCGTTCCTGGCTTCATCGTCACAGCTTTGCCGATTTCAAACACATAATCTGCAGATTCATAAACATCCTCTACCGCATTGCGGCCAATCCGCACATATACTCCACCCTCATACTTAAGCAGAGCTTCCGTCATTTTCTTCGTTTCATGACGGTCGGCGGGCAGCACAACCGCCAGCCCCGGAATGGCCCGGGCTACTGCGATATCCTGTACCGAATGGTGTGACATGCCCAGCGCACCGTAGCTGACACCGCCGCTGATGCCGATCAACTTCACATTCGTTCTGGAATAAGCGACGTCGACCTTGATTTGTTCAATGCTGCGCATGCTGAGGAAGCAGGCTGGCGAAGTGACAAACGGCTTCTTACCGCTATGGGCAAGCCCGGCAGACATGCCGACGATGTTCTGCTCGGCGATTCCTACCTCAACGAATTGGTCCGGATAAGCGTTCGCAAAGGGAGCCATTGCGGCAGATCCGCGCGAGTCGCTGGCCAGCACAATAATATCCCGGTCATCCTTGGCTTGCTCAAGAAGTGTATCGCAAATTACCTGACGGTTCGGAATCTTGTTCATGACTGAGACACCTGTCCTTCCTGCTGCAATTCTTCGATTACGGATCTGAGTTCGGCATGAGCAGTGGCAAGCTGCTCGTCGCTTGGTACATGGTGATGCCAAGCCGGCACATTTTCAGCAAAGGAAACACCCTTGCCTTTAGTGGTATTAGCCATCACAAGAGTTGGCTTACCTGCAACCTCGGGCGCTGCACGGAAGACCTGTACTAGTTCCTCCATGTTGTTGCCGTTAACAGGAACGACATTCCAGCCGAATGAGGTCCATTTGTCTTCCAGCGGCTCAAGTCCCATCACTTCCTCCGTTGATCCGCTGATCTGCAGCCGGTTGCGGTCAATGATGCCGATCAAATTATCCAGTTTGTAGTGCGCACCGGCCATTGCCGCTTCCCAGTTAGATCCTTCCGCTTGTTCGCCGTCACCCATTAAGCAGAAGACTCTGTATGAAAGAGCGTCACGTTTGGCTGCCAGTGCCATTCCCACGGAGATCGGGAGACCATGGCCCAACGCTCCAGTGTTCATCTCAATACCGGGCACCTTATTATTGGGATGGCCGATCAGTCTGGTTCCGAATTGGCTATAGGTTTCCAGCTCTTCTTTTGGGAAAAAACCCTTGTCTGCAAGAATGCACCATAGCGATTCCACCGAATGCCCTTTGCTTGCAATGAAGCGGTCACGCTTCTCCCATTTCGGACGGGCAGGATCAATATTCATAATCTCATAATAAAGTGCGGTGAGAATGTCTGTATTGCTCAGAGAGCCACCTGTGTGACCTGTTTTGGCCCGATGAATAATGCTCAATAAATCCATGCGGATTTGTGCGGCCTTGATCTTCAATTGTCGGGTTTCCATAATATCCTCCTTGTATACATGTTTAAATTCTTACCTGCCCAAACTGCCTATACCAAAATATCCGAACGCTGCTTCCGCACAAGATCTGAGCCTCTCAG
This sequence comes from Paenibacillus sp. P3E, assembly GCF_001909045.1. Taxonomy (NCBI): domain Bacteria; kingdom Bacillati; phylum Bacillota; class Bacilli; order Caryophanales; family Paenibacillaceae; genus Paenibacillus; species Paenibacillus sp. P3E. Next base: position 17,128 of record NZ_LVWH01000203.1, read on the forward strand.
CCAACGCTGCATCTCCTGTTCGGTTGGATCCACCGGGTCTGGAGTCAGACCGGGAATATAATTGCAGGCCTCATAAATGGCCGGAATAACATTTGCGTGAATGCCTACGGAATGATGGACATAAGGACCTTTAACCAACTTTTCTTCCCATAGCGGCCAATCATTGACCTCTACCCATACGTAGGAGCCACGAGAGTATGGTCCTTCGATGCCGCGTGCCCGGCCTAAGAACATTGAATATTCACCGTGGTCGCCGTCAAAGCGGGCAATCGTCATACCGCCGCCCTTAATTTCCCCTTCATGGGTTCCCGGTGCGTGATCGTCGAATAGAAAATGCTTGCGCAGCTTCGGCTTCTGTTCCACAGAGAGCGACACCGGGAAGTTTCCGCAGTGAAACAGCAACTCACCGTTGTCGTTCTCGGGATGGCGCACCGTAATGTCCGCGAAGAAGGTCGGATGTTCATTCATGGCTGCCGCCTGAACCATAATGGAAGTAATCGCACCATGAATATCTGTCTCACAGGTCACCGGGATCTGCTCATCGGTCAGGATGGCATTGGCCAGACAAGGCATAATCGACATCGCATCCTGCAGCGAAGACCAGCACTGAATGGCAATCGCACTGCTTCCAGTCTCACGGGCAAAAGACTTCATCGCAACCTTCAGCGCCGCAATCCGCTTCACATCATCTTCCGTCACTTCGCTGTAATCAAGCCGCTCTTTAATGTAATCGATCGTGTCCAGCAGTTCGGCGCTGTTGCCGGAGGCAATCTTCTTCGTTCTGAGCTGGATATCGACCAAAGTGATCGGATGAATCTCAATCCCAAACCGTTCCAATAGCTCTCCTTCATTGCACATCATCGTCCAGAATGAGGCGGGACGCGGGCCAATTTGCAGAATGCGCAGGCTCTTGAACTGCCGGACTACATTTGCCGCTGCAACAAAGTTCGTGAAGCCCCGTTCAAACACCGGATCCGTCACCCAGCTGTTCGTTACATAAGTGAAGGGCACGTTAAATCTGCGCAGAACCTTCCCTGTAGCAAAAATGCCGCATTGAGTGTCACGCAGGCGCATACCGTCTGCCAACGGTGCTTCATCACGAGGCCCCCAGAGAAGAGTTGGCTTGCCGAGTTGCTTCGCTACCCGCGCTACCGTATCTTCTGTACCAAAATTGCAGTGCGGGAAAAAAACCGCGTCGACTTCCTCCTCCTTGAATCGTTTAGCAATCAAATCCGCATTCATATGGTCATCATAAAGCAAACCCTCTTCATTTATCCCTTCCAAATCTACAATATCAATGTCCATGCCAAAACTCTCAATCTGCTTACGAATCTCCACTTTGTATTTAAAAGCATCCTCGGCACTAAATGTAAACCGGCGTGTTGGGGCATATCCCAGTTTCAGCTTTTTCATAATCGTTGCTCCTTATTAAATAAATTACTTAAATAAACTTAATAAAACTAAAATGTTTATATGAAATTTAGCTAAATATTATCTACACGATCATAGTATCACCCGTATAAAGCGTTGTCAACGAGTCTATTCAGATTAATTAACTGAACATAAACTAAATAATAACTATAGTTAACTAAACTTATTGGGTGAGTTTCCTGGGAAATTAAAAAAATAGCGGTGTCCCCCATACCAAAAAAGCCTTGGACTGTGAACTGCACTTCCATTAGGGAAGCTGCGGATTCGCAAGCCAAGACATTTTCATTCATTATAGCGGCCGTCAGGCCATGTTAGTTTGGGACACTCTCTTCGGTTACCTCTTAAGCAGGTTACTTAATATTATTTCCTTTGCCCAGGCATTCATTTGCTTTTGATTTTCGGCAATGATTGGTCCAGACCGGCCCTATATGGGCTGTCTCTTTGTTGTTCCCTTGCCAACTACAGCTGCATCAGTTGGTGGTGCACACGATTTGCGAATTACCAATTGTGTGTCGACCATCATTTTAACTTTCCCTTGGTCCCCATGCTCAATTGATCCAGTCAACAGATCCACCGCCAAAGTCGCCATTTTTTCTTTCTCTACATGTACAGTCGTCAATTCCGGAGTAATAATTACCGACTCAGTAATGTTGTCGAAGCCGATGATTGAAGTGTCTTCGGGGACACGGATACCAAGCTCTGCCATAGTTTTCATTGCGCTAATAGCTATGTAGTCGCATTCACAAAACCAAGCGGTTGGTAGACTTTTCCCACTTTGGATATATTCATTGAGCTGCTGCTTAAGTGAATCCTGGGATGTCAATATGGTGGGAGCTACGGACAGCCGGTGCGATTCAGGAATCTGTACTCCCCATTCTTCGAGAGCCAATTGAAAACCGCGAGAACGCTCTTCAAAATTGTGAATACGTATATTGGAAGCGATATACCCAATGGAAGAATGACCTATTTGACATAAATAGGATCCTGCCTGATAAGCCCCCATAACATTATTAATTTCTACAAACTGTACAGGCAACGTTTCAAAACATGTGTCGAGAACAATTACGTTCGGTAATCTGGCATGAATCACTTCGATATGCTTTCGAGTCAGATTAGTCCCAAGAACAATCATACCTTCGCTACGCTTCTCCTCAGCAATCGCATGGATATCTCGCTCTATATACTCCAAATCCATAGTTGAGAAAATAAGAGAATATCCCAATTGCCTGCATCGTACTTCAATAAAGTGAATTAATTCTTTAAAAAATGGTTGTTGGTAATATTCCTCAAGGACAATTCCGGAATTTACACATACAAGAAATAGAAGGGATTTATCCATCTTAGTAGAGACTATTGACCTTGCTTTCGGCATATAACCAGCTTCTTGAGCAACCTGTAAAATGCGCTCTCGTGTTTCAGGGGCGACACCTGGTTTCCCACTAAATGCTAAAGATACAGCTGCTTTAGATACATTCGCCAATTTGGCAATATCCTCCATTTTCATAACGAGAGCTCCTGTCCTAAGATATTAATAATAGAAGTTTACATTGAAAATACTCAAGATGCAATGTTTAGTCATTGTTCATTCATTAAGTTTAGTTGAATTCAGTTTTTGTTTATGTTCTAAAATTTGACCGCCATAATTGGCTGGCAATGACCTGCAAATCCTGTTCTGTCTGAATCCGGGAGAATCCAATGCTTCTAGAAGTTGCCGCGATTGCGTCCCGAAACAGCTTTCGTCGGTAACGTGTCAGCAACCACTTCCTCACAGTAACAATTGGTTGTACTCGTGGGATACAATCGGCCGCTTTAGGACTTAGAGTGTGTCCTACCAAAAAAGCCTCGGCCTGTGAACTGTACTTCCATTAGGGAAGGTACGGATTCGCAAGCCAAGACATTTTCATGCATTATGGTGGCCGTCAGGCCGTGTTAGTTTGGGATACTCTCTTCGGTTACAGCTTAAGTGGATTACTGGATATTATTAGCCTTTGCCCACGCATTCAATTGCTTTTGCTTTTCGGCAATGATTGTGCCCAGACCGGCAGACTTGAGCTTTCCCAAGAATTCATCAAGAATGCTGACAGACGCAACTTCGGTCTTCACTGGAGACGTATCGAATGAGAAGCCAAGCGCTTTGGAGAACGTAGCCGATTTATTGCATTCCTTAGTCTGTTCCCAAATATCAGGTGCAGTTCCTTCCCATACCTTGGTAAGCGCGTTATTTCCGACTTCCCACTGGTTGAACACATAGTTGCTGCAGCCATCCGGCGTTTCCTTAAAGTCCCTACGAAGCTGGATCATCCTTTTCTATTCGTAAAGCCGAACGGCACTTATCTGCAAATGTTATGGAAAGGCAGTTGGGAAACGTTACCCCAAGCGTATACAGAAATTATGGATTATGTTTATGAGAACGCTGTAAAATTGAAGGGGGATGCTTACGAAGAGAATGTTATTGATGATTTTGCGGTCCAAGATACAGATCAATATATTACCAAAATTAGGATTGCTATCGAACAATAAGTGCCATAAAAATTGATTAAATTTCCACAATTAATTCTCTAAAAATTGTCAGCAGAAAATAAAATATAGCTAGATGGCTTTATTCCACGCTGCTTTTCTAATTGAAAAATCCTCACAGAAAATGCGCCGGCTCACAATGGTATCATGAAACCAGCGCTTATTTGATCGATTACACATATACGTAAAAATGGAGGCTCTGTTAGCAAGCACCGTTAATTGATGAATCGGAACTGTTCCAAGAGCACAGCCGCTTCCACCCGTGTCGTATGCGCCAAAGGTGCAAATTGATCAGCAATGGCTTTTAGGCCTACTCAACCCCAGTGGATAGCGTGAGACTCCGGCTGGTTGCTATTCAGGAAGCGCGTGTCAATTGCGACGAGCCGTTCGCACTATGCCATCAACTGTTTCTTTGTACAGTTGGTGCGGCAGGTCGTGTCCCATGCCGTCAACCAACATTAGCTCGGCGCCCGGGATGGCAGAAGCCGTGTCCTCGCCACACGCCGGGACGAACAGGGGATCGTCCACCCCATGAATGACAAGTGCTGGTACTTTTATGGTCGCCAGCCGCGGACGACGGTCACCGGAGACAGCGATCGCAGCAATTTGTCGTCCGACACTGCCTGGATCGTAGGCTCGCTGGATTTCCTCCAGAATGAGCGCCCGATAAGCGTCCTCTTCAAACGGATAGCCGGTGCCGGCGATGTGTTTGGCAAAAGAGAGGCTGTGCGCCAAAAATCCTGCTTGATCCTCAAAGGGGTTCGGCGCCGGTTTAGTCATCATCGCCATGACATCCGGGGAAGCTTGCGGAAGGGTGGGATTACCGGAACTAGACATAATGGAGGTGAGTGATACAACCCGTTCAGGGTACTCACTGGCTGCAATCTGAGCGATCATTCCGCCCATCGACCTGCCAACGAAATGTGCCCGGTCAATGGAAAGGGCGTCGAGCAGTCCGATAGCGTCGCCTGCCATGTTATCGAGAGTGTAAGGGATATCCGGTCGCTGTCCCGACATGAGAGCAGTCGCCAGTGCGTCAAAATTCAGCGCCCGATAATGACTATAGTGTGTCGAGCAGCCCACGTCGCGATTGTCAAAGCGAATTACCCGAAAGCCCCGCGCTGCCAATAGTTCACAAAACGGAACCGTCCAGCGGATCATCTGGGTTCCAAGCCCGGCGATTAGGATAATAGCCTCGTCATTTTCGTTACCGCAACTATCATAGGCCAACTCAACACCGTTAACTTTTAAAATGTTCATGGTCATGTTCTCCTCAATTAATTCGGTTTCGGAAGTTCTGCCATAGGCAGAAGGCGTGAATCTTCGATCGCTGCAGTCCGGTGACCGATACCGGCCAGGTAGTCTTGATGACTTGAGAAAGCTAGGAATAACTGCGCGCTACTCTGGCGGATCAGCATGACAAGATCCCATTTCTCGTCTTCGGGTCCGATAAGAAACTCTCCGCCATCGCCAAGAAACACGATGTTGCCTCCGCTTTCACGGAGATATGGGAGGGTGTGCTCAATATAGCGGTTGAAAGCTTCGGCACCGCTAATAGAGACCTCTGGTGTTAGTTCAGGATTGGCTGTGTAGTCAACAACATCACGAGTCATAGTGACTCCTTCCGCAAGTCCTTTTTAATTCTTTACGCCCTCATATGCTTTCATTCATAAGTTCTCTTCGGGGAATGCATTAGCGGCTAATCGCTTGACATGGTTTCTGATATCAGGTGCCCAGTCATCGATGAAGTGGTAAAAACGATCCAAATCACCAGCATACAGTGCCCGTAGAGCTTCTTCGTATTGATGGAAGTCCCCGGCCATAGCTGTCATAAAGTTATATGTTGCTTCTTGTGACTCTCGGATTGTGCTCTGTTGCTCTCCAGCACGGCGAGCTTCATCAATGAGCTTTCGTAATGTTACAGACGCCCCTCCAGGTTGACTCTTGAGCCATTCCCAATGTCGAGGCAATAACGTAACCTCACCGGATACAACCCCCAGCTTGGGTCGACCGACCCGACGTGTAGTCTGGTGAGTCACTTCTGTACTGGATGAGTCACCAAACTGTTCTCCTAAACGTTTAAGCACATCATCTGTCTTCCCACGAAAATCAACATCTATTGGCTTCCCCGTGGAATCGTCAAATAAAAGCAACTGTGTGAGCTCTTTGTCATCTAGAGCATTCTTCACTGTAGTAACAACGTGCTGTAACGAACCACTGGCGACGACTCCCACACCCAAAAATGCCGTGCAGTAAAAGCGCATTAGCGAATTACTCATGCTGACCTCCTCTCTGATTGCCTCACTAATTATACCCGGGTAAAAATATAAAATCAATATTACCCGGGTAAAATATATTTTCTCGTTCGTTATCTTAGATCGAGGGAAACCATACAAAGGAACCTTTCATTTTGAACATACAAGAGATGGTCTCAAGATATTGCTTCAAACCATTCAGGACGTCGAACAAGCATCAGGACGTCGACCTACAATAATCCTGGAAGCAACCGGGCACTATCAAAGCCCCGTTGTTCAGTTCCTTGAGGAGCATCACTATTTATTCATCGTTATCAATCCGCTCATTTTTAATCGGCTTCGAAAAACCAATCTTCGCAAAGTGAAAACGGATGCTGCAGATGCCTATCTTCTGGGTGAACTTTACTATAGGGAGGATCGAACCATTCAAAAAAAGAGGTGCGCAACTGCTTAATATGCGTTATCTAACGCGACAATACGAATCCTTTTCTAAGATGTGCGTGCAGACGAAACTGCAATTCCAAGCCGTTCTAGATCAGGTTTTCCCGGCGTACAAAGGTGTTTTCGGGGCTATGTATTCTAAAGTATCCCTTCGGTTCTTACATGAGTTTCCGACTTCATCCTCTGTTCTACAGGTCAGTGAAGAGACTCTTAAAAATACAATCAGTGCTCTCCTATCTTCAAAACGTGGTCGATCAGAGAGGTGGATTAACGAACGAGTTCAACGGTTACTCGATGCTGCAAAACAAAACCCATTTCAGCAAACAATGTATGCGAGCCACTTGATTAATCTTAAGATCTTGATCAATTTCTCTATCTCATGACGATGTGTATGGTCATGACCAATCCGGATGTTAGAGCCCTCCAGTCCCCTACCTATACAATCTCTTTTCATTTAGCACGTTCCTATCCCCCTACAAACGGCAACGGACCAGTCTCTGTAATTTCCGTATTTCCACTATGCAAGTCCTGAGTTTTTGGTATGATATGATTAATGTAAATAACGTTGATGAAATTAGGGGGAGTCTACAATGAATCGCAGTTACTTTAAATCTAAACTTTTCCTAAGATACATCTTTTCTTACTTATTGATATTGGTGGTTCCGCTCATTATTGTAACCGCATTCATTTATCGGAATGCGACCCGAAGCCTCCAATCAGAGATTGAACTATCCCACATCAATCAATTGAACCAAGCCAAAACGATTATTGACGGACGGATTAAGGAATTGAATGATATGGCTTCCCGAATTTCCTATGACGAACGCTTAACACCATATCGGGTGCATGATCCCTATTTCAGTAGAGAGGCAATCAGTGCATTGAACAATTACAAAGCAACCAGTTCGATCATAGGAGAATTGTTTCTATATTATTATAATGATGACCGGATTTATTCTTCCCGGGGCATGTCCAATTTGGAGGTATTCGCAAGCAACTACAGCTTCCACAATTGGACCAAGAATACACTATTCCATGATTTGAACAAAGTTAAATTTCCGGCGATGCGTCCAGCAGATCTAGTCAACCGAACCCCATCTCTCCAACAATCAATTCTGGCTTACATTGTTCCAATCACACCAAACAACCCTAACCCTCACGGGACTATTATGTACTTCATACCCGAATCTGAACTCAACAGGATGATTGACTCTGTGCTGGGCAGTTACCACGGATTAACCTACATTTTTGATAATAACGGCCAAATATTGACCTCTAATGGTAATGAAAGATCATTGTCCACGCAAGAGGTGAAGTCCTTATTTATTCTGGAACCAGGTATTCATAATGAGGTATTAAACGGAAAGTCGCACTCCATTATATCCGTAAAGTCCTCCGAAAACGGCTGGTCTTATGTCACCCTAATGCCCAGCGCTCAAATATTCAGTAATGTTCTGCAAGTACGCAGCTTTATAATCATGCTGTTATTGATCAGTGTGGCCGTTGGTGGGGCTATTGCTCTTATGCTGGCCAGAATGCAGTATGTACCAATATCCGAACTGGTAAAGTTCGCAAATTCAACATCTAGATCGAAACGGCCATTCGGTAACGAGCTTGAAGGCATACGCATATTGCTGCAGGAACACAGCGTGCGTGCGGATCTCCAAGAGCCCTATGCGCGCAATCATGTTCTCATGATGTTGCTGAAATATGGAAATACTCAAGGTGTGTCCTCTGATCTTCTAGGCAGTTTTGATTTTACATTTGAAAGTTCTCATTATTTTGTTGTGATTATCGAATGCGATGAATTTTCCAACAAACAGGATGAAAGCCAGAATCGTCAGGCTATATTCCATCTATTCACACAAGTTAGCTTCCCTGAATTATCCGCAAGGGCCTACAGTGTCGAACTGCCTCAACCAAACCAGCTAGCACTCATTATCGGTTATGATTCGGACGGTAAGCTCCAGAATTTTGATCACATTAGACATATAGTTGAAGCAACTCGTAATAATTTATTGGAAATGTTCGATATCCATCCAGTGATTGGTGTCGGAACGTGTTATTCAAGCATTTCTCTTCTAAATCAATCCTATATTGAAGCTTGTTCAGCTCTGGAGACGAACATTTCATCTCATGAAAGCATTACGTTCTTTGAGAAGCTGTTCTCTACATCTGAACAAGATTTCTGGGTCCCAAATCATGTACTACTAAAACTCTCCCAAAGCCTGAAGCAGGGAAGCTTTGAAGTTGCAGAGAGAACTATTTCGGTTGCTATCAGCGAACTGCCAACTTCTCTGCTCTCTTCACAACTCCTGCGCTTCATCGTTTACGATATTCTGAATACGATGCTAAAGACTGCCTCTGAGCTTGGAATTCATAATCTGATGCATGAAGTTCCGCCCAAGATCACCTACAATTCACTGGAGGAACTCAAGCAGGCTTTCGTAAACCTGGCTTCGCGGATTTGTTCGCAGGTTGAGCATGATCAAAAGAATGAAGAACATACACTTATGGATCAAATTGTATTATATATAGACAGTCACTATAGGGAGCATACACTTAGCCTGGAAACTATTTCTCAAGAATACAGTATCTCGCCTTCACACCTGAGCAGATCCTTTAAGGAAAAGGTAGGTATTAATTTTATCCAATATATTTGGCAAAAAAGAATGAATGAAGTTATGCACAAACTGATTACAACGAATGATTCTCTTAAAGACATTATTGTCCAGGTCGGTTATCTCGACACACCAAATTTCATTCGTAAATTCAAGAAAGAGACCGGGTATACCCCAGGTCAGTACCGTAGTTTGCATATACCAGAAGAGAAGACGGGCACCTTATCAGACTTATGATGGTCATTATGATAGTCACCATTCTACCGAGAGCTTTGGTAGGAATAATTCCACCTAAATCGTAATGTCTTTACGCAGATCAAGTAAGGGTTCCAAACTTATTTAGAAAGATGTACACGTACATTAAAAAGTATCTGGAGATGGCGGTTCGAAGTCTGCTGACTCCTGTTTGGGAATTTCAAAAGCAACTTGCAGCACTCGAAAAAGTAATTCTGGAAAAGTAAGAGGCTCTGGCTGAAGTTCAGTGGAATCTATCCCAGGGGGTCGGAATCAAGATTCGCCAAGGCCATAGTTTCTGAAATTGGAGATGCATCGCAGTTTCATCCTCCCAAACAACTGGTGGCACACATGCCACTCAGAACAAGTTCACGAAACTAGGCTCCAAAAAACTACGACAGTCGATATTTTAAGCGGTAACATGCGGATTAGGAGGAGAATTGAACCCTCGTCTCAGGGAGTATTACGACAGAAAAAGAGTGAAGGAAAGCCCCACTAAAATAGCATTGATCGATTGCGCCAACAAGTTACTCGATCACGTGTACGCTATCTTCAGAAAGGGTAATCCTACGCTCTTTAGTTTCATAAACTTCTATTTAATGGAGGTTCATTCGTTATGTGTTCAACAGTATAACTAACTTTAGGGGTATCCAAAACCGTATACATGACACACAATTAGCTGGTATTTTTATTTTTCTGTTTAGTTAGCAGTTCTACTCTGCCTTCAATCCTGAGTGGATGGCATTCAGCAGCCGGTGTGTCTTGTCGCAACTGTACTCCCAAAACATCATGCCGGCCAGGTTGTTGTTCTTCACGTACTTGCATTTGTGCCGCAGCGACTCCTCATCATCATAAGAGATGAGGCTTGAACCGTTGAAAAGGTAAGGCGCACAAGCCTCCTCATCCCAATATCGGGTAAACCCGTTTTTGTTGATGTAATCCGAGGCAAGGGCCGTGAAATCCGGCCCATAGCCGCCTGTGCTTCCGGCCATTTGAAGAAGCCCGTGATTACGATCGGGAACCTGATTCCAGATACGGGAGTAGAATGCTGCGCCAATCACGATTTTGTCCCTTGGCACGCCTGCTTGGACGAATATATGCACGGAGGCATCTGTACTAATGCGGAATAAATCACCGGTGGGAGTATATAAATTCGTATGGTGTCCGGTCAGAACTTGAAATCCTCCACGCATATCGTAGGTCATTAATTGAACAAAATCGATATGATTCTGGACCTGATCCATCTCGGTACCGTCGACGTAATACTGATCCGCTCCCGCAGCAATGGTGAGCAAATAATGCCGTGCATCCTGTGCTTCTTTACGATCCAGTGCTTCCCGCATCGTCTTCAGAAGCAGCGTAAAATTCGTCTTGTCTTCAGGACTTGAATGGATGCCGGCCTCTCCATAACAAGGATATTCCCAATCCAGATCGATTCCGTCGAAAGGAAAGTCTGTTAATACACGGAGTGCGGAATTAGCCATTCGTTTTCTTCCATCTTCCGTAGCGGCAGCTTCCGAGAACCCTCCTGCACTCCATCCTCCGACAGACAACAGCAGGTTCAGCTCGGGATGATCGCGTTTGATCTCATCCAAAACCTCCATATGCTTCATATGATCCGTGCGGATCTCATCGTTCCGGACATGTCCAAACGCCACATTCAGATGAGTCAGTTTATTCAGGTCTTCCTGTGTCATCTCCGAAAGCTTGGAATCAAGCACATAACCCGCTACAATGTACTTCTCTTTCTCCTTCATCGACTCGATTCCCCCCTATCCGTCAATGGTTGCCATACCCCGGAGAGCACCTGCAATGCCTCTTTGCCGGATCCTATTTTGTACCCTGACGCCGTATACCGGATTTGGTCCTGGCCGTCCAGCACGAAGAGATGCGGGAAGCCCGCCTCACTCGCCGGAGGCTGTGATATGAAGTCCGGCAATGAGTCATAGGCAGTATCCCGTACAAAAAGGGTGCCTTCCGGCAGCTTAGTATAGCTGGAAGGATCGAACGAAGACGTCCAGTGACCATCTCCGACAACAAGAACAACGGGGGCGCCAAGCTCAGTAAGCGGCTCTGTAAGCTCGCATAGTTCGCGGATCAAATGCTTGGAAGGCTCCCGTTCCGGTTCTATCCAGGTGACTATGGCCCCTCTCTTGCCCACCAACTCTCCTAAAGTCCTGCCAGTTCCGTCCGGCAAAGAGAATGTTCTGTCCCTGTCAAACTTGCCAAGGACCGGAATGTCCAGCGGCACCTCCCGGAATGTCAGCGGAACTTCAATTTGTTCCCCGGCACGCACCTTGAAATAATTAAAGCGTACCCGCACACTGCCATCCTTCAGACGAATGCCCGTAGTCATTCGATAGGAGCCCTGCTCCACTTCAAAAGGTTCATCATAGACATCCGATTTCCCATACGGGTAGAACAGCGTCTTATAAATACCGTTCTCCAACCGCGCGAACGTAAAATTCTCCCAATACGAGGCTGCCGGAGCTTCTGCTGCTGCTTCATTGTCCTGAATGAATCGCAGCGTTCCGGTGCCCTTCTTCTCCGGCAGCACAGATTCCGGCGTGAATACCGCATCTGCCCAGCTTCCTGCCGCCATATATTGCGGTGTATGTTCACTCGGATGCAGGCGCGCCGGAATACCGAGGCTCCGGCAAATAGCCACGAAGAGGATATCGAGGGATGCTCTGTCCCCTTTCTTCATCTGGAAGGTGCCTACTGGCGTTCCCTTGCCCTTCAAATTAGGCAGGTCCTCCCAGAGGCCCCATCCCTCATCTATCCTGCGAACAAGTTCGGAAGGATCGGCTCTAAACCTTTCGGATTCCGCTTCGGTAAACGCTGTTTGAAAAAAACGCTTATAGGGCGCAATCATTTCATACATCACGCGGGGACAAAGAACGTACTGAATAAATACTTCTTCCGGAAGTTTACTTTGGTGTGCAAGAGCACCTATCAAATGATCATCCAGCGTAGAATATACGGTATCTATCTGGTCCTTCTCATTCAGACTCTCCAGCAGCCGCAGCGGCAATATTCCATATTCGGCAGAGCGCTCCCGCAGAAAGGCAGCAATCTCGCGGCTATTCCCGCGCGCCTTTCGCAGCACATCCCATACCCAGTCCTGCGGGAGGCCGGCAGCTTGGGCCAACTCTGATGCCTGTATTTCATCCATAAACGTATCCTCATAGCTTGAACGGATCATCGTTCCTTCTTCGAGCCGGCCTTGATGCCGCTGCATCTTCTCCTGGGAGACCGGTTCCGAAACATCACCCTCCCTTTCCGGCGGAGGAATCATATCAAAGTCTGCCGTTCCTTCCGGCTGGTATATCTGTCCAAGCACAATCACGATGTTTTCACCATCCGAGACCGTGACTCTCTTTTCTCCCCACTGGCCTGCCTTTACAACGCGGATAATCAGATCACCGAACCCTGTCTTGAATGACGCCTCACCCATTCCGTCTGTGGGCAGTGTAGCAAGCGGGTAGAATTCAGCCATATTATATAATTGGAAATGTACATAGGCCCCGCTGACCAGACAATCCTGCTCATCCTTCACTTGAACGGTGATGGTCCGCGTTCGCGCGTAGCCCTCCAGCAGATTGATTTCCGTGAACCACTCATCGGCCAGTGTGATGTCCTCAGGCCCAGGGTAATCGGCGAAAATCCTTGTATTGATAAGCATTGCCCGCCGGGCTGGCGGACTGAACCAGCCCTGATTCAGCTGCGCTTCCGGCTCGCATGCGCCGATATAATACCACTGCCCGTCAGCCCAGGCTTCCACCCAGGCATGGTTATCGTCAGAATGAGCCCAGCGCGGCGTGTAGACCTGGCGGGCAGGAATACCAATGCTCCGTAGTGCTGCAACTGCCAGAGTCGATTCTTCACCGCAGCGGCCGCGTGCATTGCGAATCATCGTCAGCGGGGAGATCGTCCGCATGTCGCTTCCAATATATGTCGCTTTTTCATGACACCAATAGTTCGTCTCCAAAATGGCTTCCGCCATGCTTAATTGCGTCGTTCGAGGCGCCAGTTGGTCATACAGAATACCGCGGGAATCCTCAATATTCTCGGTATTTACGCGGTACGGAAGTACGTAATGCAGAAACAGGTGATCCGGAACCCGCTTGCCCCAGGGAACCTGATTGCGAATGTCCAGCGTTCGGCGCACATGACTTAGAAATAATGAACCCTCATAATCAGCCAAATCATTCAGAGGCATATACGCAAATAAGTACTTAAGCGCCCATGTCTCTTCTTCGGTCAATTCTTCCTGAAAGATATCGAACAGCTCATGTTCCCTCGGCTGGGCGATCTGTCTTTTTTTATCATATTTCTGCTCAATCTGCTGCATCATTTCTTCATCCAATGAGAACACAGACGTCAGTTGGGTCATTGGTAATCACTCCTTCCATAACTTTCCGTCTTCCCTGATGCAGTAGCTTGACTTCCCGTCCGACGACGGTGCGGAAATCTGCAGCAGCCTGCGGGTCGCCTCAATCGCCGGTGTGATGCTCCACGGCTCGTTTCTCATCAATATATTCTCATCTAAGGTGAATTCACCGTAAGTTTCGAAGAAATTGCGTTCACGGTAGTACAGCTTGCGCAGCTCCCACTTAATTCGTTCATCGGGTGGCAGCTGGAACGATTCAGGGCCGTCCTCGTCTGCGAATACGACATAGCCCCACAGCTCCGGATAGTGCATATTGATAATGCCCATTGGAGACCAGACCCAATTCTCTTCAGGGTAAGGCTTGCCTGTGTCCGGGTTCAGCACCTTGCGGTATTCTCCGTCTTTGACCTCAATATGCCATTCTACACGGGAGAAATTAACACGCCAGAACTCGCCTTTTACCGGGGGACGGCCTTCAGGTGCGCACTCACGCAAGCTGGTCCACGGCATAGCCACTTCAACACTCCATTTCCGATTCGCCGCGCCCGGCTGATTCAGCTCGCCGTCAATATGCACGGCGGTCTGAAGTCCGTTAATATCCCAGCCGTTGACCGGGGGTCCGCCGTCGCGGTACGGTTTCACCAGGAAGAGGTCCCATACCGTGTTCAATGCATTGATCTCAAACTCATAATATTGGTGTGTATCCCCATCAGGATCAATAAATATCTCAAAATCATTGTCATAAAAAATGACCGAATCCCGCTCCGTCAGCGTCGCCCAGATCTGATCTTCCATTAGTTCCGCTGCGAAATAGAAATATTCGTCGTCCCACAGCATTTTCGCCCGGGTCCGCTTCGCGGGCAGCGGACGAAGATCCCCTTCGATATCGACAAAATCCTCCGTCCAATCAGCTGCTGCCCAGAATGGTTTATCCACGCGCCCATCCAGGACGAGCGGCCCGGCAGCGCGCCTGCAAATATAATGCTTTGGAGCAAATTCAATATTCGGCTCTGGTACTCCGCTAAGCTTCATCTTTTCTCCTCCTATTGTTTCATTGTGTATGTCTTAAAATAGAGAGCACTCATCTCATCCCAGATCTGATGCATTTAATAATTAGACAACCTACTCAAGCATTTTAGTTATGTGTAACCACAGCGCCGGATCCTCCATACATTTCAAGCTCCTCTTTGAATTCCAGCTTCAAGACCGTAACCTGCTCATGTGTATCTTGGGGTGTCATATGAATCCACGTTGTTCCCGGAATGTTGAACCAGGGAACCCCGCCGTGAATTTCATGGGTAAGCTCTTTTCCTGAATGAAGCACGGTGATTTTTTGGATAGGGTTGCATAGTCCCTTCAGACATAGGTTCTCTTTCGGATCGTCATATACAAAGAGGTATAATGTCTTTTTATCTTTTGAAATGGTGCTGCCGCCTAAGTAATAACGGGTCATAATCCCTTCATCTGTTCCAAATACAGCTTCTTCGTGCGTTCGAATCCATTCACCCAGCCCCAGCAGAATATCTTCTTGTCTCTTGTCGATCGTTCCGTCCTCCATCGGCCCAATATCCAACAGCATGTTGCCCCCCAGAGTGATGCAATCACAGAACATTCGGATGATCTGGTTCAATGATTTGTACTGATTATCCGTAGGCACATATCCCCAAGAGCTGTTGATCGTCGTGCAGAATTCCCATGGCCCCTCCGGCCGGGTGATGGGTATCCCTTGCTCCGGCGTCTTGTAATCCCCATGTCCTTGCAGACGGGAGTTGATGATGATGTCCGGGTTGAACGATTGAAGGTATTGCTTGAACTCGGGCAAGTTCCATTGCTGGGCACTTCGTTCCCAATCTCCATCGAACCACAGCAGGTCGACCTTACCATAGTTCGTTAAAATTTCCTTAAGCTGATTATTGTTGAATTGTAAAAAACGCTTCCATTTCTCCTCATCCTGGATACCGTCTGTAGGGCTTGAGTATTTGTTCACTTTGCTCAAATCCTCAGGAACTTTACCGTCTTCATATACACTTGGATAATCAGGGTGCGACCAGTCGATCAGAGAATAATACATGCCCAGACGAATGCCTTTTTTTGTCACGGCTTCAGCATATTTTTGAACAAGATCCTGCTGGGCTGGAGTTTTTTTCACAACGTTCAGGTCACTGTATTGCGTGTCCCACAAGGCGACCCCGTCATGGTGTTTCGTCGTAAGAACCGCGTATTTGGCACCTGACTTTTCGATCAACTCAACCCATTGGTCGGCATCGAACTTCGATGCCGTGAATCCGTCCAGTTGCTTCATATAATCTTCGTAAGACATTCTCCCATTATAAAAAGACCATGATTCCGAGACTCCATTTACTGCATAGATTCCATAGTGAATAAAAATACCGAGTTTAGCTTCTTTGAACCACTTTTGCATCTCTCATTTCCCCCTTCGCTTGTGCAACCTAAATACATGCGTAATCGGCGCTGGCTCTGATACCGCATTCTCCGGTAGGCGAACAATGATCCCATTCTCCGTTCGATGAAACTGCAGGTTATCTTCTCCTCCGGCGAGATCAATCCGGCTGAATTCTTGGAGCACAGGTAAATGCAATTCCTCCTTCACCGTCTCATGTTCATCTTTATATAAGTAGAAGGCATACGTTGTATTCTTGGTTTGAGTAAAATGATAGTTCCCCACCGAATACGGCTCACAAACGCGTGTCCCATAAATCGCCTCGCCGTGAACGTTCAACCATGTGCCCATGCCTTTGATCCGGTCAATGGCTGTCTGAGAAAGTCTCCCATCAGGTTGCGGTCCGACATTTAGCGCCAAATTGCCGCCCTTTGCCACGATTTCAACCAATAAATGAATCAACTGGCGTACAGACTTGTAATTGTCCTCATAACGGTAGGAGAACGAGGTTCCCATCGTTATACAGCTCTCCCAAGGGACATTTAACGGCTGTTCAGGCAAGGTCTGCTCCGGTGTAATGACATTCTCATAGGCTCCGCCGACAGTCCGGTCAGCGGACAGCAGCCAAGGCTGTACTTCGCGTGCCTTTTCGACGACTTCTCCAAGCCGGATATCCTGGCCGCTCTCTTCACAGACCCATCCCGCATCCAGCCATAACATTTCAATGCGGCCATATCGGGTCATCAGCTCCATAATCTGCTCATGGGTGAATTTCACAAATTGCTCCCAAAGCCAAGGATATTCCTTCGGATTATAGGAAGGCCCCCGCGACGTAAAAGTACCGCGCTCCATTCCAGGTGCCCAGTATGTAGGCGTGTTCCAGTCTGCTTTCGAGAAATAAGCAGAGATGCCTAAACCTTTTGCACGGAACGCATCGAATAACTGCTTGCAAATGTCGGCATATTTGTGCGCATGGAAGGGACAAGCCGGACCTGTAACGCGGTAGTCCGTGGTGTGAGTGTCCCACATGCAGAAGCCGTCATGATGCTTGGTCGTGAAATTCAAGTACTTGAATCCATTCTCGGCAGCCAATTCTGCCCACAGCTCCGGCTGGAAGCGCACTGGATTGAACGTTTTGTTTAAACCGACGTATTGACGCTTCAGCTCATTCGTATCGACATTCCAATCGATCCCGTCGCGTGACCATTCCTCATCCTTATCGCTAAGGGCCCACGATTCTACCACACCAAGCTGCGAGTAAGGTCCCCAGTGCATCATGAGTCCCAGCTTCTGATCCTTGAACCATCCCAGACGCTCAAGCAGAAGCGGACTCTCCGGCTTTACCCACTGCTCTTCACTGCTGTAATTGTGAACCCCTTGCTCTACAACTTGCTCTTGTTCCGTCACATTCAACTCACTCATGGTATACCTCCAGATAGAAGACACATTTTCCTGTTTTGGATGACCTCACAAAATAATAGCAACTTCCCGACCATGATCTAACATCATCGGGAAGTTGTTTTTTTATGAGCTACAGAGCCTGGTTATTTGGTGGAATTCCAACGGTCATAAGCATCTTGGTAGATTTTTACGATTTTGTCGCTTTCCATTTTTTTGAGCTGATCAGTATATTTACTCCAATTATCAAGAGATTCTGCGCCCGTTACAAATTTAGCCTCCATTTGTTTCACATAAGTGTTCAGATCGGACATTAGAGCAGACACCTCAGACTGTTCATCCACCGACAGATATACACTTGGGAAAGGTACTTTGGCAATCGGTGTAAGCTTCTCTGCATTTTCCTTGTCAATCCAGTTGTCAAAATCACTCTTGAGTCCCAAGCTGAACGAACTATCGTTCACACCAGGATTCAAAATACCGTAGTTCGGCGTCATTGTTCCTTTAAATTCTTCACGGTCTTTACCGCCAGGAACTGGAAGCCATTCTTTAACATGCTTCTCTTTATCCGTATATTTCCACAGCAAATTCTCTGGACCTTGAGAGAACAATGTAGCACCTTCATAACTGTAGAGATAATCTACCCAACGCATCGAGGCTTCAGGGTTCGGGTTACTTTTTGTGATTGCAAATGTACCATTCGAAGAAAGACCTGGGTGTTTGCCGTAAACCGGTGATCCTGCAATATCACTCTTCACTGGCGTCATCAACGGATTGTCTCCACTTGGCTCACCGCCTAATGTGAAGTAAGGGTAGTAGTCGCTGAATACGGCCACTTGATTATTTTTACCCTTGGCTTTTTTCTGTTCATCGGTTTGTGAGAATGTCTCATGATCCAGCAGGTTCTCAGCCCATAGACGGTTCAAGAATGTTAAATACCCTTTGTAACCTTCTTCTTGAGGTGAAAAATGTACTTTTCCATCTTTGTCGGCATAGATTTGCTCATCGTACATATTCCAGAAGCCGAAGAAGAACATGCGCAGATCATCCAGTTTCACAGAGGTAAGTGGAATCTCGTCATCCTTGCCATTGCCATTCGCATCTTCAGATTTTACGCGCTTCAGATAAGTGTACAGTTCTTCCGTCGAAGCAGGCAGTTTATTTTCCATTCCGAATTTTTGGAGGAACTTGCCGTTATACCACATTGGACCCCGATACCATACCGCAGACAAGTCGATTGTCCGAAGCGCATAGATATGTCCATCCGGAGTAGTCATGGACTTACGTATATCCGGGTGATCGTCCAGGATCTTCTTCAGGTTCGGCGCGTAGTTATCAATGAGATCCTCAAGAGGAATAAGTACACCTTGACTGCCGTATGTTACTTGATCCGCAGGTTTAAGATCGGCAGCGTAGAATATATCCGGGACATCGCCACTCGCGAATACCAGGTTCTTTTTGGTTTCAAAGCTGTCTTGGGGTGCATTCTGATAGTTAAACTTGATCCCTGTCAACTTCTCCATCTCTTGCAAGACAACCATCTTTTCCCAATCCTGAACTCCAACATCCGGTGCCATCAAGCTCAGGGTAAGCGGCTTGTCGACGATCGGAAATCCCTCTTTTTTCACCTCCGAGCCCGTTTTTGAAGCATTGGCATTGGTGTTGCCCGCTGCATTTTTATCATCATTAGTTGAACCGCAAGCAGACAGCATGGAGCCGAACATTGTGAGACACAGCAACAGAGCCCATGATTTACGAGGCTTTTTCATTTTTAACAACCTCCCTTTAATTTTTATATATGTTCAAGATCAGCCCTTAACGGAACCAATCATGACACCTTGGACAAAATAACGCTGTAGAAACGGATAAACAGCAATGATTGGCACTGTTGAAACGATAATAACAGCATATTTGACGAGTGATGCAACTTCAGCCTTGTTGTTGAGAGCCGCCGCCGACGCTGAATCCATCGCTCCTCCTGCCTGTGCTGACATTTCCTGCAGGACAAGAATTTGACGCAAGATCAGTTGCAACGGATATTTGGATTCGTCATTCAAATAAATAAGTGCCGAGAAGTAGCTATTCCAGTTGCCCACACCGTAGAACAAAGCCATGACGGCAATGATCGGCATCGATAAAGGCAGAATGATTTTGACGAATAGCCGCATGTTGGTGCATCCGTCAATTTGGGCAGCATCCTGCAGTTCCTTCGGAATGGATGACTGAAAGAACGTCCGGGCCACAATGATATTCCAGATCGAAGCTGCCGAAGGGATAACAATGGACCAAACCGTATTCACCATCCCCAAGTTTTTGACAAGAATATAAGTTGGTACCAGACCTCCGCCGAAAAACATTGTAATCATAAACATCCCCATAAAAAAATTGCGGCCAACGAAATCTTTGCGACTAAGGGCGTAGGCAGCGGGCATCGTTACGACCAAGTTTATAGCTGTTCCAAGTAAGGTATAACATATCGTATTGGCATACCCTGTCCATATTTTTGAATTCTCAAATACGATTTGATATCCTTTCAATGTAAATCCTCTTGGCCACAGCCACATTTCACCCGACCCAACATATTTGGGATCGCTGAAGGATGCGCTTATCATATAAATCACAGGATAAGCCACAATAACCAATGCTAATAAAACGTAAATATAATTTATTATTAAAAAAACCTTATCCCTTCCAGTCTCCCTTACTC
>NZ_LVWH01000204.1:0-37451 GCF_001909045.1 Paenibacillus sp. P3E
TTTGAACGTCTGGATCAATGGACGCGAATGAGGGTGCGAGCCTTTATGCGCAAAAAGAGATCTACGGTGTCAAACCGGCTGATACCAAACAAAGTACTGGAATCAGCCGGAATGGTATTTCTAACAAGCTTACTCACCACACGTTCCTAATTCAGGAGTGAAATAAGCAATCCGGCGACGGATGAAGGAAACTCACTCCTGAAGATGGGGAACTGACGAAGGAAAGCCGTGTGCGGGAAATCCGCATGCACGGTTTGACGGGGAGTCCGAGGGAGTAATCCCTCGTCTTACCCTACTGTGAAAAGAAAACCATACGGTATGCGTATGGTCCAGGAGAGCTTTCAGCGATGTATCAAAAAAATCCCTCCAAATGTTACAATAAATTTGGTTCGCCAACCGAATTTACCGCACAACAAAAGGTTATACGAACGCCAGGAAGCACTGATGGAAGACGGCGGCATCGACGGCTGCGGCAACTCGCAGAACTGTGTGCGCGCCTGCTTGAAAGGCATTCCGCTCACCACCTCTATCACCGAAATTAACAAGCAGACCACGAAGCATATGTTCAAGCGCTGGCTGGGCTATAAAACAGGCTATTGTCCAAAGCTTTACTGTCATCATTATGCTTAACTTCATTAAGCTAATTTCAATAAGCAAACTTCATTGAGCTGTCTCATGATGGAAACTGTTATTTACTGAAGTTACTCAGAATGAAATTTTTAGAGCCATCTCGCGGCAAGGGTTTCTTGCCAAGTCTGGGATGGCTTTTTTTATATGTTTTCGGGGCCCCCTGCCAAGTACCTGAGTAAGCTTCGAAGCCAAAGCCCTACTTTGTGAGTCCTTTGCGCGCGTTGTATTTACGTTTGTAATGCCCTGTTTAATTTAATATCGCCTTATGGTGACCCATCGCTCCCGTGAGGTATGCTAAGGGAAGTCAATCATCGCCAAAGCGGCGGAAAGAGAGGTGGAACCGAGGCCGCAAACGGGCGGATAACAGCATGATTCCATTAGCACATTGTACAATGTACAGTCTTCTTTCGGCCGGTCTGCAGCAGCGGCGAACTATAAATTGGAGGGTATCTTATGATCAGGTCCGCACGAAAAAAAAGACAACGCTTTATCGTATGGATGAGTGTGGCTTTATTGACTCTGGCGGTCAGCATACCGTTGTCTCCTGCTGCTGTGTCGGCTGCATCGGCTTTTAACCAGACGGCCGCTTCCGGCTACAGCAGCCAATCCGGAATCCAGCTTGAGGCATCCAGTGAAGGCGGCCAGAACGTAGCTTTTATAGACAACGGGGATTATATTGCCTTTAACAATGTGGAATTTGGCAGCGGTGCCGCTTCAATCGACGTAAGAGTTGCGAGCAATAACAGCGGCGGAAACGTTGAAGTACGTCTAGACAGTGCCACCGGAACGCTGTTGGGAACCGTTCTGGTTGCAGGGACCGGAGGATGGCAGTCGTGGCAGACAAAGTCTGCCCCGATCAGTACAGTAAACGGAGTCCATACGCTTTATCTTAAGTTTACCGGAGGGGCCGGCAATTTGTTTAATGTGCTCTGGTTCAAATTCAATGCGCCGTCCTCCGGAGGGGATGTTGTCGGCAAGCTTTTTGCAGGCTATCAGGGCTGGTTCAATGCAGCCGAGGACGGCTCACCGAATGGGGGCTGGGTACACTGGTCCAAGAACGGCAGTGCGCCCATGGCGAACAGCAATGTGAATTACGAGCTATATCCCGATATCCGGGATTATTCCAAGCTGTATCAGACCAGCCTGGCCAATCTCGGCAACGGATCTCCGGCAAAGCTGTTTTCCTCGTATGATCAGGAGACAGTGAACAAGCATTTTGAGTGGATGCAAAGCTACAATATTGACGGGGCTGCACTGCAGCGGTTCGGCGCCGATGAAAGTGACACACCAAACGGCTGGAAGACGAACCGCGACAGTGTTGCCGTCAAGGTTAAAAGCGCGGCGGAAGCCTATAACCGCAAATTTTATGTGATGTACGACATTTCCGGAATGAACGCGGGCAACTGGGTGAACGCGGTCAAGCATGATTGGACGACAAACGTCGTGAATGCCATGCAGCTGCCTTCTTCTTCAGCCTATGCGAAGCAGAACGGTAAAACAGTCGTCTGTCTATGGGGCATCGGTTTTACCGACCGCCCGGGCACCGCAGCCGAATCTGCCGAACTGATCAGCTGGTTCAAAAATCAGGGTATTTACGTGATCGGCGGAGTGCCCACCTATTGGAGAACGGGCAACAATGACTCCAAGTCCGGCTTCCTAGATGTCTACAAATCGCTGGATATGATTTCTCCGTGGTATGTTGGACGCTTTGGAAATCTGACGGAGGCCGACAGCTTCAAGACGAACGTGCTGCAGCCGGACTTTACCTTGACCGAGCAGAACGGCATCGCCTATCAGCCGGTGATCTTTCCGGGGTTTTCCTGGTCTAACATGACCGGTGGCCCGCAGAATCAGATTCCCCGCGCACATGGCGACTTCATGTGGAGGCAGGCCTATAATATCAAGAGCTCCGGCATCAGTACCGGTTATATCGCGATGTTCGACGAATTCGACGAGGGAACAGCCATTGCCAAAGGGGCGGAAAACAGCTCGATGATTCCTACAAATCAGTATTTCCTGACCCTGAACGCAGATGGCGTTACGGTATCCTCTGACTTTTATCTTCGTCTGGCGGGGGATATCAACCGGTTATTCAAAAACCAGATTCCGCTGACGGTGAATCATCCCACGAGTCATCAGTAATCAGGCTTGTATCTTCACAGCCTTCGCGGGGCCATGGGTCTCTCGAAGGCTTTTTCAAAACATAAAACTTTATATGCTTCGCGCTTTAATTATCCTTATATTTCTCGCTGAAACGGATTCCGTCCTTTTTTGAGGACGGCGTAGCCGTTTCTGCTTGGGCAGCAGGCATGAAACTTAAATTATTCCAAATACCGCAGGAGGATCTTATAAACATGAGAAATAAAAGCATTTCGGCAGACTGCCGTAAAACAACGTCGATGAACCCTGTAATTACGAGTATTTATACCGCTGATCCCTCGGCGCATGTGTGGGAAGACGGTAGAGTGTACATTTTTGCCTCCCATGATGTCGACCCGGCCAGAGGCTGTGATCTGATGGACAGATATCACGTATTTTCGTCCGGGGATATGGTGAACTGCCGGGACGAGGGGGAAATTCTGGGCTCGGAGGATGTGAAATGGGGCAGACCCGAAGGCGGGTTCATGTGGGCGCCGGACTGTGCATATAAGAACGGCACCTATTATTTCTATTATCCGCATCCAAGTGGCTCGGATTGGAACAGTACCTGGAAAATCGGTGTTGCCGCCAGCAGTGAGCCGGCTCGCGGGTTCACAGATCAAGGGTATATTCCGGGTCTTGGCGGTTTTGCCATGATTGATCCGGCTGTGTTCGTTGATGAGGACAACCGTGCCTATATGTATAAGGGGGGGCGGAAAATGCGAGACAGGAGAATTGAACGAGGATATGATGTCGATCAAGGGCAGCATGAGGGAAATGGAAGAGCTGGAGGATTTTCATGAAGCGGCCTGGGTATTTAAAAGAAACGGCATCTACTACCTGACCTATGCGGATAATCTGGAAGACAACAACCACATGCGGTATGCCACCAGTGATCATCCACTAGGCCCGTGGACGTACCGGGGAATTTTTCTTGAGCCTACCGGCTGTTTGACGACCCATGGCTCCGTGGCAGAATTTAAGGGCCAGTGGTATTTGTTCTATCACAACCAGGAGCTTTCGGGAGAAGGAACGCTTCGGAGCGTGTGTATCGACGAGTTGTATTTCAATGATGATGGAACGATTCGGACGGTAGTGCAGACCCGGGAAGGCGTGAAGCCAGTAGGGGAAACACCGCTTCCAAATCCGGAGACGAAGACTTATCAAGCAGCGGACAGCACGGCTGGCGGTGGAGCGGTCATTGAAGCTTATGAAGAGGGGAAAAGCGTCGTTTCCGGTCTGAATGTCGCAAACGCCCACTGCCGATTCCGTGATGTGGACGGTGGTGCGAAGGGTGGACGGGCGGAAATCCGGCTGCAATACGCTACGGCAGAGCCTCTCGCTAAGCTGCAGCTTACGGTTAACGGCAAAGACTACTCGTTGCTTAATGCGCCTTCAACCGGAGAAAACACGGCATTTACCGGCTGTACCGGGCTTACAGTTCAACTGGAAGCGGGCAGCGGCAACCTCATTACCTGGACAGGCGGCAAAGGGGATATCCGTATCGGCAGTATGACGGTCAGTCCGCTGGGAGATTGAAGGTCAATATCCAGGTGAAAGGAACAGAGAGGAATTTGAGCACGACAGGGCTTTCAATTCCATGCTGTCTCTATCGGAGAGTAGAAGCGAGGAAGTCTCTGAGCAGAATAGGATAAAAAATGACTGTTACAGGCAGAGACGTGAATACAATCTTTGTAAGGAGCCAACTGAGCCGGCAGACTGGCGAAGATCTAGACTTATCTTACGCTGCATGAACAATGAAGACCCGCGAGGAGAAGCGGCTGAGCCGCAGTGCTCTCCTCGCGGGTCTTTATTTTGCTAGTATACAGGCTTATACAACTGTCAACGGAGCGGCTAACGCCCCTCCATCCATGAATATCGGGGCTGCCAATGCAGCGTTTCCTTCGCAAGCCGGTTGCTGACGATCGCTTCCCGGCCTTCAAAGCTGCTGCGGCGATCGTGCACATCGGGGTAGTAATGATTCAGCAGACGTTCCGTGGGCCAATCACTCAACGTATCATCAGCCGTAATATTGAGATTGTCGGCCGCATGGTCTGCATGCTTTAGTGACGCAAGGCAGGCACCTGCCGCGTCCCGGATGTCAATATAACTCCATAACGTTTTTTTGAACCTCTCGGGCTGCGCAGGATCGACAGCGGCATACTCGGCTTCGGTCATAACGGTAGAGAAACGCAGGGATACCGCCTTCATCCCCCCTCTGCGGTTGAACATGGCGGCGGCGGTTTCATTCACCACTTTGGACAGGCCGTAGCATTCCTGAGGCTGTTGCGGATGCAGCTCATCTACTGGTACATATTCCGGGGAAAAGGGCTGCGGCGCCCAGGCGAAGCCGTAGGAGGATTCACTGGAGCCCAATACAACCCTGCGGATACCCAGCAGTCCTGCAGCTTCCAGAACGTTATAACCGGAGAGTGCGTTATTGGCAAAAATATGGGCCGGCGGGTACAGCAACGGTGCCGGAATTGCGGCCAGGTGTACGACTGCGTCTGCACCCTGCAGCGCACCTGCAAGTTGCCCCAGGTCGCTTAAATCGACGATCAGCTGGCGGCAGGACAGCTCCCCGGATTTGCGGCGGTCGAGTGATACAACGCGGTATCCGGCTAGCTGAAGCGTCTGGATTACCGCTGAACCCAGCTTGCCGCTGCCGCCTGTTACGGCTATGGTTTCCATAGGTTGAACCTCCTTAAGGGTTTGGAAGCCCCCGGAAGTCAGGGGCGGACCAATGTGCCGTCCGCCTTGCGGTCCAGAGGATAGGGATGATAATAGGCCGCTGATTTCCAGTCGGCGCCAATAAGCAGCTTTGCTTTCGCCTCATCGAGCTCAATGCCGAGTCCCGGCTTTTCCTGGGGATATAAATACCCGCCGGAGCGCCGGATATGCCCCGGAAATGCCTCCAGCTCCTCTTCCCGGAAATGATTGATTTCCTGAATGCCGAAGTTCCAGGCGGCCAGGTCCAGGTGGACGGCTGCGGCTTGGTTGACGGGATCGTTCTCTCCGCCTTCCTGCCAGGCTGTCCGCACGCCGAAGGCTTCGCAGACTGCTGCGATTTTGCGGCAGGCGCTGATCCCGCCTGCCTTGGAGACCCTCACGCGCAGGAAATCAATCAGCCGCTCCTGAACCAGCGGCAGCCATTCCTGCGGGTTCGTGAACAGCTCGCCAACAGCCTGGGGCGTTGAGCTCTGGGCGCGCAGCTGGCGGTACCAGCCGAGCTGTTCGGGCGGCAGAGCATCCTCCAGGAAGAACAGTGAATACGGCTCCAGTGACTTGGCCAGTTGGATCGCTGCGATCGGCGACAGATGCTCATGCACATCATGCGTGAACCCGATGTCGCTGCCGAATTCGACCCGAAGCTCTTCGAACATGGCGGGCACAGCCTGCAGATAGGTCTGTTCATCGAAGGCTCTGTCTTGGATCCAGGAGGGCTCCGGCAGGCGGTTCCGCTCGCCTTGCCGGAAGCCACCGCCGCCGTAGCCGCCCAGCTGGCAGCGGATCACCGAATAGCCCTCTTCCAGATAACGCTGGACATCCTCCTTCAATTCGTTGATGGAATTCCCTGTGGCATGGCCATAGCAGGGAACCGCCGACCTGACCGGCCCGCCCAGCAGACGGTGAACCGGCAGTCCAGCCTCCTTGCCGAGAATATCCCACAGCGCCAAGTCAATGCCGCCAATCGCTGTTTGTGTAACCGAGCCGTTCCGCCAGTAGGCACTGTGCTGCATGGTCTGCCACAGATCCTCGATATGGGCGGTATCCCGGCCGATCAGCAGCGGGGCGAACAGCTGCTCAATGACTTGCACCACAGCTTCCGGGTTATACAAGTCGGAAGCGGAGCCGAGGCCGTACAGCCCGTCACAGTCCGTAATGATCTGGACGATGGTCCAGCTTCCGTCAACTCTGGTGCGGATGCAGCGGATGGCTTTGATTTTGGCCATAATCAACCTTCCTTCCTGATGAATGGGTGGATTTATTCCGTCTGCAGCTCACAGCTACGCGATTCTCTTAGCGTATAGCACCGGGAATACCTACGGTTACGATCTTATAGCCTTGAACAGGAAGGGCAGCTCCCACTGGAGCAGCGGTGGCTTCCTCCAGGATGTCAGTCACATAAGCCGCAGCTTCCGGCTGCAGGCTCAAGGCGGTTTCCTCCGCCGAGAGATTGTACCAGCGGATAACGGGATGACCGCTGCTTTCGGCGATTTTGAGGCTGGAGAAGGCTAGCCGCTCTCCAGACCATTGCAGAAAGCTTTCGTCTGGAGGCAGCTCTCCGCTGTGCAGTCCCGTAGCGGCGGTGAATGCCGGAACGGGAAATGTGTAAGCCTCCCGGTAAGCTTCGAACCTGTCAGCCTCGCCGCCATGCGGAATGATCATCCACTCGGCTTTGCAAGGGCCAAGGCATTGAGCTTCCGGTGTCGGGAACACTCCCCAATCTCCCAGCTCTCCCACAGAACGGAGCAGCGTAACGGCAATCGTGCCCTGGCCGTCCTGAAGCACTTCATATTCGTTCAGCCCCTTGCCTGCGATCACAAGCCCCCGGTTCGGACCGTGCACATCCACAAACGTCTGCATGTGGTGGCAGTAGCTGGGGTTCTTCCATTCCGGTGCCGGTACCGTCTGGCGTTCGGCAACCTCAAAGATCGAATCGGCGTAATGCACACCAACATCGATGCCGGCAGGGAACAGCGAGCGGAGCCGGTGGTCGCAGGCCTGGTTATCGAAGGAAGCAGTCACCTTCACTCCTTTGCCTGAGCGCTCCAGACTGACCCGGGTTACGATCTTTAGCGGTACAGTGTTGGCGGAACGGCTGGCGAGACGTTCGTTGAAAGGCACCATCACGCGCATTTCCTCCGCAAGCCGTTCGTCCGCCGCTGCGGGGATTGGCAAGTGATGCACAATCTCCAGTGTTGCCCGCCACGGCGTATCTTCCACAAGCGTGATTTCAGCCGGAAGTCCGGCCGTTATGATCGGAGTGTCCTGAAGCGGCTGATAGAAAATGTACTCATTGCCGATATCGCCGACATCTTCGTATACTCCGAGGCCTGCATACGTCTCACCGCTCCGCTTGTCGATGAGCGTCAGGCTTCCGTCCGTTTCTGCGCACACCCGCAACCAAGCGTTCTCCAGCGTATTCGCGGACACCGCCAATGAGGCGGTGCTGATCTCTTTAGGAGCTGAAGCCTTATTCGCTCCTGCTGCACCGAGGCTAGCACCCGGCGAAGTTCCAGTTCCTTCTGTGCCGTTTCCAGCCAAGGCCCCATCATCAGGAATCCAGGCAAAGGAGCGGTACCCCATTCCTGGCAGTTCCTCTGCTTCAAAGGTAATGCGGAGCGCCCGCGCCATATACGGCTGTCTGAATTTATCGTCCGGCAGATCGTAGCCGAAGCGCACACCCAAATCTGTGATCTCTGCAGGCAGAGCCTTGCCATCCGAGTCGATAAGTGTTCCCATGGCATGGGAGCGGCGCTGGACCTCTTCGGCGATTTCGACCGGGCTTTCACTTTGTTTGAAATAGCGATGGCTCCACTCCAGCTCCAGCGACACCACCCGCGATTCGCCGTAGCCGCTGGTATTGTACACGGTGAATGGCACAGCATTCACCCCATGGGCGGAAAAGACAGAGGTGTCGATGCGCGAAGCGATATAATCTGCGCTGGAATGGGCCAGATTCCGGCCGACCTCCATGCTTTTGGCAAACCGAATGTTCATTTCGCGGTACACTTCGTCCACGCTGCAGCCGCAAATGCTGTCATGCGGATGGTTCTGCATCAGCGTTTTCCAGGCATAGCGGAAAAGCGCATGTGGATAAGGGGAGCCCAGTGTATGCGCAATGGCGGCCAGCGGCTCGGCTGTCTTCTCCAGCAGCGTCTGCGCCTGCTGGTTCAGCTGCTTGACCCACACGCGCGCCGAAGCTGTATTCACCAGCGAGTACCAGCCGTCGGTGCGCTGGCCGCGTAATTCGCCGCGGATGTGGGACAGCGCCTCCGGCAGCTCCGCACCGACGCTACGGATGTAGCTCTCATAGTCCGAGTGCAGGAACTCAATCTCCGGATACAGCTCTCGGGCGGTACGGAGCGCATCGGACAGATTCTGCTGAACGGGCTGGTGATCGCAGCCGTTCATCAGCAGTAGATGTGGTGTGGAGGCGTAACGGGAGGCCCGCTCCAGCCGTTGATCCCAGTAGACAGCGGCTTCTGCGGGACCCACCGGGATCTCCATGCCATTGTTGTACCAGTTGGCGAACAGGATGCCAAGAACCTCGGAGCCATCCGGTGATTTCCAGATGAGCTCGGAGAAAGGAGATTCCAGGTGCTCGCTCTCCCCGACCTGATTATTGAACCCGGTCGCCTTAACGCCCCGGCCGAACACAGCAGTCCTGATTCCGGCTTGGCGGAGAATCTGTGCCGCCTGCCCCATGTTGCCGAAGGAATCGGGAAAGTACCCGAGCTTTGAGACTGTACCTATTTCCTGCGCATCGCGCAGGCCAATCTGCAGATTGCGGATATTGGCTTCGCTGCTGGTCAGGAATTCGTCCTGCAGCACGTACCAGGGACCAGCGGCCAGCTTGCCTTCACGGCTGAGCTGCTGCAGGCGTTCTTTTTTCTCGGGATGGACCTGTAGATAATCTTCAAATACGATCGTCTGTCCATCCAGATAGAAGCTTCGGAAATCCGGGTCGCGTTCGAAGGTTTCCAGCAGCGTATTCATCGTTTCAATCAAGCGGACATGGTGGGCTTCATACGGCATATACCATTCCCGATCCCAGTGCGTGTGGGAGATGATATGAACAGTTTGCTTATTGGCTTTCATGGGGGAGCCTCTTTTCTGTGGGGTTTCGGATATACATCCCTCATTGTAGAAAGGGCAGAAGGGGCGAACAAGGAGACGATCGCAAACTTTAGCGGGAATTATTGGCTTATCACCAGGTATTGCTTGTTCAGTCGGGTAGATGGAGGCTAAAATAAAGGCATCGGCTTTCGCCGGATGACAAATGTTAATCAACGAAATATGCAGCATGGGACGGTGGGCATTATTGCTGGCACTTATAGTGGATGATGAACTGGAAATCCGGGAGGGGCTGCGCACGGGTTTTCCCTGGTCGGCCTATGGAATTGAAAGCGTTTTAACCGCCGATGATGGCGATACGGCACTGGAGCTGGCGCTGGCCCGGCAGCCTGATCTGATCGTGACCGATATCCGCATGAAGCGCATGTCCGGGCTGGAACTGATCGGGGCGCTCAGAGGAGAACTGCTGGATGACTGGAAAGCGATTGTGATCAGCGGCTATGATGACTTCGAAATGGTCAGGCAGGCGATGAAGCTGGGGGCGATGGATTATATCTTGAAGCCGATTAACACAACCGAGCTCGGGGAAGTCCTGGGACGAGCGATTTCAAAACTGGAGCAGGAGAGAACTGACCGAAAAAACCGGCAGCTGCTCAATGACCAGGTACACAGCGCACTGCCCAAAATCCGCGGAGAGCTGCTGCGGGAAATTCTGGAGCATGATTACGATCCCTACCGGGAAACACGGATTCTCCACCGGCTGCGGACCCTTCAGACCGATTGGATCGCCGGCGGGCCTTCCGTGGTTCTGCTATTTGAAGCCGACGATCTGAAATCGGTGGAGAACCGGGAGGGGCTCCGCCGGGAGAAGGAGCTGATTCTGTTCGGCATCGGCAATGTGGTGAAGCAGACGCTGGAGGAGGATTACCCCGAGCCTTTTGTACTGTCCGAGGATTCGAAGCAGCGCTGGGTCGCCGTGCTGAGTTGCTCCAAGGGAAATGGCACCGCGCGGATCGAGGAGCTAGGCAATTTGTGCATCGAGCGCATTCATGCCTTCGTCAAGGTGAAGGCAAGTGCTGCACTGTGCACCATTCCCGGCGCGATTTCCGAGCTGCATGCCAGATATGCCGAAGCGGAGGAGATTCTGGAGCAGAAAGCGATTTACGGGGGGGACCGTCTGCTGACTAGCGTTGGCTGGGAACAGGAATCCGAGCAGGAAAATCCACCGATTACGAATCCCGATGAAGTGCTGGACCTGATCCGTTACGGCACCGAGGCCGATATTCAGGCGGCGATGAACCGGTTCTACGAATTGGTCCAATCTTGGTCACTCTGCCAGATCAAGGATATCCAGCAGCATATCTTCGAGTGGCTGCTCGGTATCTTCAAGAAGGCGGCTCAGCTCGGCTGGAGCGAGCAGGGGTGGCAGCGCAATCCGATGATTCTATGGGATCGGCTGGAGCGCTATGACACGCTAGAATCGCTGCACGGACAGGCGGAGCTCTGCCTCCTGGAAATGTCACGCGATTTTGCCGAGCTGGCTTCTTCGCCCGGACAGATTATCCAGGAGGCGGAGAAATATATTCTGCAGCACTATGCAGACAACCTTACCCTGCAAAGTGTTGCGTCTGAGGTGCATGTAACGCCAGTATGGCTCAGCAAGCTGTTCAAGAAGGAGAAACGCCAGACGTTTCTAGAATACTTGACAGAGGTGCGGATGGAGAACGCCAAGAAGATGCTAGGTGAAGTGAAATATAAGATCTACCATATTTCCTCGCTGGTTGGCTACAAGGATCCGGTTCATTTTACCAAGCTGTTCAAAAAACAGACGGGCTGGACGCCGAAAGAATTCCGCAGGCTGCAGGGTATCGCTGATGAGTAAGGCACGGATTGCGCTGGGCTCGCTCCGCAACAAGGTAATCCTGATCTTCTTTGCGATTCTGATCGTTCCGTTTCTTTTGTTCGCCTATTATACCCATGTCAAGGCGATTGAGGGCATCTCCAACGCCAATACGTCGGTTTCCCACAGCTTTCTGATCCAGGCGCGTAAAAGCTTCGAGGTGTACTTGACGCAGTTGAACGGTCAGATGAATGATCTGATCGGGAACAAGCAGCTGCAGGATCTGCTGAAGACTCCGCCCGCGGGCTGGGAGGAAGGCGAACTGTTTACGGTCAATATGCTGACGCTGCTTAGCAATCAGTCGCTTACGATCGATACATTCCGGGTGCATATATACCCCATCGTTCCCGCGGCCTATACAGACTATATGAATACGATCGGTGAGCCGAACCTTGCCGCCAGAGAGGGGTGGTTCCGCGAGGCCCGTTCTTCGATCAGTCCGGCCTGGCATTTGTCGATGCCGAGCAGCGGGCACTATGCCAAGCCTCTCCTGACCTATACCAAGCGTTTTACGGGTCTGTATGACCGTCAGCCGCGGGGCATTATTGCCGCTGATGTTTCGGAGGATCAGCTGGCGCGCTATTTTTCTCCCTCGGGGAACATTAAAGGGCAAAAGCTGCTGCTCTTGAATGAGGATGGAAGCGTCCTCTATGACTCCACCGCCAATGAATGGACGGGACAGCCGGAGATGGCGGGCAGGTTCTACAATCTGACTCGTGGTACGGAGATCTCGCGGACGATCAGCATTGGAGGTCAGAAATATCTAGCTTCCAGCCTGAAGCTGGACAGCCGCTCCTGGTATCTGGTCAGCTTGTCGCCTCTCAGTGAATTGACCGGCACCATCGACGAGATCAACAGGGTCATGCTGATTTTTCTGGTGATCTATCTTCTCTGCAGCATTGGCGTGGTCATTTATTTCACTGTTCATTTCACCCAGCCGGTCGTCCGGCTCGTACAGCTGATGCGCAAGGTGGAGAAGGGACAGTTTCGCCACCACTCGGTATGGTCGAGGCGCAATGACGAGGTCGGCTGGCTGTACCGTGGCTTCATCAGTCTGACCACGCAAATCGAAACCCTGATTGAAGAAGCTTCACGCTCCGAGTGGAAGAAAAAAGAACTGGAATTTCAGGTGCTCAGCCACCAGATCAATCCACATTTCCTGTACAATACGCTGGAATCGATCCGCTGGAAGGCGGAGACACACGGCCGCAGCGATATCAGCGAGATGGTTGCGGCACTTGGCAATCTGTTGCGGCTCAGCCTGAATCAGGGCAAGGAAATTACGACATTGCGGCGTGAGATCGAGCAGCTCCAGGCCTACGTTCAGATTGAACAAGCGCGGATGGGCCAAACGATCCGAATCTTATATGCCATCGAACCGGAGCTGCAGCAGCTGCCGTTACTGCGGCTCTTACTGCAGCCGCTTGTGGAGAATGCCATTCAGCACAGCATCCGCGACAATTTCGAACAAGGGAAAATCCTCGTGTCTGCCCGCCGCGAGAAGGAGGATATCGTCATCGATATCATCGACAACGGTAAGGGCATTCCGCTGGAGACGCTGGACAAGCTGAACCGGGATATCAAGGAGGAATCCGCTCAATCCACCGGCGGCAAGGGAGTAGGCCTCAGGAACGTCAATGAACGTCTGCGGCTGTATTTCGGGGATGCTTACCGTCTGCAGATCGAATCCGATCCTGCATACGGCACGAAGATCGCGCTACGCCACCCGGTGATGAAACAAGAGGAATCCGGCTCCGCTAGAGAGGACTCGGCTGCGGCTCAAGAGCCGTAAGGATCCCCCACACCTTCTATTGAGATTGCTATGTGTCTGCCGTCCGCACTTTGGACGGCTTTGTTTTTGGAATAGGTTCCAGGTCATCGGGCTATTTTACCTACCAGTGATCCTATACCGGCTATAAGCCAATTTTGAACCAGAAAAGAACAAGATAGGCTTATGGTTTCCCCTTGGGTGCGGCTGTATCATTAAAGCATCACCTAAACAGAAAGGTACATGCTAATGAGAACGATAACCGCGACTTCAAGCAAGCGGACCAGCCGCACCGCTGCCCGCAGGGAATCAGGCGTACTGAAGGATTTGTATCGAAACCGGTCACTGCTGGTGATGTTTCTGCCGTTTGCCGTCCTGCTGCTGCTGTTCAACTACCTGCCGATGGCGGGGCTGGTCATTGCCTTCAAGGATTTTGACTTTAGCAAAGGAATCTTCGGGAGCTCTTGGATGAATCCGCTGCTAAGCAACTTTGATTACCTATTCTCTTCCGATGCTGCTTTCCGGGCGATGCGTAATACCGTCCTGCTGAACATGCTTTTTATTGCGGTCGGCTTGGTATTTGAAGTGGGCTTTGCGCTTCTCCTGAATGAGATCCGCCATAAATTTTTCAAAAGGGTGACACAGTCCATTACGTTCCTGCCCTTCTTCATCTCTTGGATTGTTGTCGGCGTATTCTCCTACAATCTACTGAACTATGAAAGCGGGTCCATTAACCGACTGATTGAATGGCTGGGCTTCCCCGGCATCGACTTCTACAGCAACTCCGGACTTTGGCCGCTGATCCTGACGATTGCGATTCGCTGGAAATCTACGGGTTATGGTACGATCATTTATCTGGCTGCATTGACCTCCATCGATCATTCCTATTACGAGGCGGCTGCGATCGACGGCGCTTCCCGCTGGAAGCAGATTCGGCATATCAGTCTACCGATGCTGCGGCCGACGGTGATCATTCTGACGCTGCTGGCCGTGGGGCGGATTATGAACGCGGACTTCGGGATGTTCTACGCGATGGTGGGCGACGCTTCGCTGCTGTTCCCGACCACCGATGTCATCGACACCTTTGTATACCGCAGCCTTCGCAAAACCGGCGATATCGGCATGGCCTCGGCCGCGGGCTTCCTGCAGTCAACAGTGGCTTTTGTGCTGGTACTCAGCAGCAACTATGCCGCCCGTAAAATTGACAAGGATTCTGCCATTTTCTAATCGGCAAAGGAGGCTCTTCCGGCATGACAGCCAAAAAATATTCAATCAGTCAGCTGATCCTCATGCTTATCGTGGGCATGTTCAGTCTGACCTGCCTGTACCCGTTCATCATGGTCATCTCAGGCTCACTTAGTAATGAGCAGGATATCGCCACTTATGGCTACACACTCTTGCCCAAGCATGTCACATTAGATTCCTACCGTATTCTGCTGCTGGGCTCACACCGAATTATAGATGCGTACGGAGTCAGCGTGCTTGTCACAAGCGTCGGTACGGTAGTATCGCTGCTGCTCACGGCTATGGCTGCCTATGCACTATCGAGAAGATCTTTTAAGCTTCGGGGTGTGCTGTCGGTATATGTAATTATCACCATGCTGTTCAACGGTGGTCTTGTCCCCTGGTATATCATCTGTGTGCGGTATTTGGATCTTAAGGATACCCTGTGGGCGCTGATCCTGCCCTCGCTCGCGAATGCGTTCAACCTGTTTCTGATCCGTAACTTTATGCATTCCATTCCTGAGGAGATTCACGAATCGGCCAAAATAGACGGAGCCGGCGAATTCCGGATCTTCTACCGGCTGATCACTCCACTGGCGCTGCCAGTGCTGGCAACAGTAGGGCTGTTTATGGCCCTTGGTTACTGGAATGACTGGTTCCTTGGCCTAATGTTCGTCGACAAGCAGGAGCTTCAGCCGCTGCAGCTGCTGCTGCGCACACTGATCTCTAACGTCGATTTTCTGCGAAGCTCCGGCAACGCGGCTGCGATGCAGCGTATTACAGCGCAGATCCCGTCGGAGTCCATGAAAATGGCGCTGACCGTCGTCACCATCGGACCTGTCGTTTTCCTGTATCCATTTGTGCAGCGGTATTTCGTTAAAGGTCTGATAGTAGGCGCTGTCAAAGGCTGATTTACCGTCCCACCGGCTTTACCGGCTTCGGCCGCTCAAGCATACACATTGTCCAACAAGGGGAGAGGTTTTACATGCGAAAAAGGAAATCAGGGTTGTTCCTGCTTACCACCATTTTGCTTTTCAGCTTTACGTTATCGGCCTGCGGTGGCAACGGCAATAATTCCGGAAATACGGCTGACGGCAGCTCCAGCAGCAATACCAGCGGTGAAAACAGCAATGCAGCCAAAACCAGCGAACAGGAAGTGACGCTCAAATTCTACTTCGGGGGCGATAAAAAGGCGGCCACGGACGAGGTCTGGGCGAAAATCAGTGAATATGTCAAAGGCAAAGGGCTGAATGTGAAGTTCGACATCAATACGATTCCATTCGGCGATTTCAAGGACAAAATGCTGGTGATGGCGGCTTCCGGCGACAGCTGGGACATGAACTTCGACGGCGACTGGCTGTCCTACAAGCAAATGGCGGCAAAAGGCTCCTACATGGCGCTGAACGATTTGCTGCCGAAGTATGCTCCGAACCTTTATAAAAAATATGAAGAGCAGGGCACTTTATCCGCGGCAACAGTAAACGGCGATATCGTCGGTCTGCCTTGGACCATGAAGATGAATGAACGCAAATTTGCGGGCTGGCGCTCCGATCTCGCTGAGAAGGCGGGCATCACCATCGAGCCCGATTCGGTAAAGACGATCGAGGATGTCGACAAGCTGCTGCGCGAGTTCAAAAAAGCGTATCCGAACGAAAAATTGTCCCGCTCCACGCCGCTGTCGATATATATGATCCGCGACGAATGGGTGGATCTCAACTTCCATGGCCTTGGCTTCTACATGAGCGATCCAAAGGTGGCCGTCCAACCGATTGAGCAGCAGCCGTTCTACCTGGAATCCGCCAAGCTCTCCAAAACCTGGTACGATGACAACCTGATCAACAGGGATGCCATGATTGACAAGGAAGGCGAGGAAGTGCAGTGGAGAAACGGCAAGAAGCTCTTTACGCTTACTTCGCATGAATGGGCTTATGCCGATCCGGGTTTTTTAGATCCTTCTTACAAACAGGAAATGTCACTGCTCTACCCAGACAAAAAATATGTTAACCGTACCGCGCTGGCTAATGTGCTGGCTATCAACCGGAACTCCGAGCATCCGGATCTGGTACTCCGCTTCCTCGATATGGTGGAAACGGATCAGACGCTGTACGACCTGCTGCAATACGGAATCGAAGGCAAAACCTACAAGCTTGACGGTGATATGGCTGTTTATCCTGAAGGCATGGAGTCTTCAACCAGTAACTATATGGAATGGGGAGGACAGTGGGCTTTCTGGAAGCCGCAGTTCATGCGTCCCACGCAAACCTACGGCGTGGGCTTCTGGGCGAACGAGGCTAAGTTTGCCAGTGAGCCCAATAATGTGAACTCGCCTGTGGATGGTCTTTTTATCGCGGAAAACAATGTGAAGAATGAAATTGCCAAGCGCGATCAGGCCTCCGATGAATTCAGCCGCCCGATTGAATTCGGCGTAGTCAAGAATGTTGAGAAATCCGTTAGCGATTACATCGATATGCAGAAGAAAAATGGGCTGGATAAGCTGCTTGCCGAAACGCAGAAACAGGTCGATGCCTATCTCGCGAACCAAAAATAGAACGAAAAAGCAACAAGCTGTAGATACGGTTTGTTGAATGAAGAGCGCCCATAAGCGAATAACGCCCATGGGCGCTTCTTGTTGAACTTATAGCCTATTCCCTATTCAATGGAGGTTTGAAAACTGATGGGACAACGATGGACGAAGAAGCTTCGACGTGTAACCTCTTCTCTGCTGACTTTGGCGATTGTGACCGCGGGCCTGTATTCGCCTTCCGCTTCGGCGGGAGCAAGTGATTCCGCCGGAATAAGTGTTGTTCTGGGAGAGACTCCCGTAATAAACGGCATCAGCCCTCGGGCAGGAGATAATCCTGCAGGGCTGCGGACCGGCATACTCGACGGTAAAACCTATTGGGAGACTAACAAAGCCGAGGATGGCCCGCAGACCGTGTATTTCTACATGGATGTGGATGATCAATACCTGCATGAGAATACGGATTACAATGTATCGGTTACGATGGAATACTACGATGAAGGAAACGGTTCGGCAGTGCTACAGTATGACAGTGAATCAAGCGCGTTCAAGGACGCGCCGTTCTTTACGTATACGGACACCCACACATGGAAAACCCATACGTTCGAACTGAGTGACGCCTGGTTTGGCAACCGCACGAACGGAGCTGACTTTCGCCTCGGCATCGAAGGCGGCGGAGCAAGCGCAGCTAACAATAAAGATCTCAAGCTGGCTTCTGTCAGTATCGGCAAAACCTTGAAACCGCTACCATCGGATGAGGCTGGGATCGTGCTCGGCGACACTCCGATACCGCAGGGTATCACTGCACGTGGAGGAGATTATGAACAGGGCGTTCTGACAGGTACTCTGGACGGCAGGGGGTACTGGTCGACCAACCGCGCAGCTCCCGACGGCGGAACACTGTATCTGTACATGAATGTTGCGAATGACTATCTGTACGACAATACAGATCAGGATGTGTATCTCACGGTGGACTATTATGATGAAGGCGGCGGCAGCATGGTGCTGCAGTATGATGCCGTATCTGCACCCTTCAAGGATGCCGCATTGTTCACCTATGCCGACACCAAACAATGGCAAAGCCATACCTTTAAGCTCAGTGATGCGAAATTCGCCGACCGCACGAACGGCGCCGACTTCCGGATCGGCATCAGCGGAGCGGGTGCGCCGGACAACAATCCGGATCTTAAGGTGGCGAGAGTCACCGTGAAGAAATCACCGCGAATTGTGGCCCCTTCGCAGACCGGTGTCATTCAGACAGTATATGAAACGGATGATATTGTGATCGCAAATATTAGCGTAACGGACTACGGGGCTAAAGGGGACGGGGTAACAGATGACACCACGGCCATTCAGAACGCGCTTCGTGCGGCATCGGCCCAAGGAGGGGGTGTAGTGTTTGCACCTGCGGGAACGTATCGCCTGAATGGACACCTCGTCATTCCGACCGGAGTGACACTCCGCGGAGATCGGCCTGAGCCTGCGGCCGGAAATTACACGGTGCAGGGTACCATTCTTGCGGCTTATGAAGGACGGGGCGAGGAGAACGGCACCAGTCTTATAAGCATGGAGCCGGTCAGTGGAGTCACTCATCTCTCCGTCTGGTATCCAGAGCAAACGCTGGATACTCCGGTCGCCTATCCCTGGACCTTCGAGCAACTGTCGGGGGACAGTGCCACGATCAGTAACGTTACGCTCGTCAATGCCTATAACGGGATTAAAATCGGTCCAGTCTGGAACGAGCTGCACTATGTCAAGGATGTATCCGGAACGGCCCTGAAGACGGGGATCTTCCTCGATTTCACCACCGATATCGGACGGCTGGAACGGGTGACGCTGTCTCCGGAGATTTGGTCCGGCTCGGGCCTGCCCGATGCGCCGGGACAGGTGGCGTTGTTCAATTACATGACCGGTCACGCCGAGGGTGTGGTAATGGGCCGCTCGGACTGGGAATATATGTCCGATCTTTTTATTTCGGGCTTTAAGACCGGCCTGCGGGTGACGACACGGACCAATTCGTTGGAAACAGCCAATGCGCAGCTGTACCGAATCCGTATCAAAGACTGCAACGTGGCGCTCAAGATCGAAGGGGTCAACGACTACGGCCTGCTCGTCTCGGACAGCAGCTTCGAAGCGGGAGTCGGCGAGGCTCCGGTGGCGATTCAGGCCACACAGGGCTTTCATTCCATTGTCCAGTTCAATACGGTAACTGTCGGCGGTAACCCGCTGTATGCGGTTGAGAATGACGGCAGCGGGGTGCTGTCCTTTGAGAACAGCAGCTTCACCGATTGGAACGTTGACGCGGGCGGTTATGCGATTGCAGCCAATGGCGGTTCGCTGCTGCTTGGCCAGTCCTCTTTCACCAGGCCCGGCAGGCATGTGCTGCTTGGAAGCGCTGCGCGTAAGGTGAACGCCATCAATTCCGGATATAACGGGCAGCTTGAGGTTTCGGATGAAAGCGATGCCGCGGAAATTAATATCCATCAGGATGATGCCTACGCGCTTGATGTTCTGCCGAAGGGGATAGCCACGGATAGAGCGGCGGCACCGAAACCAGCGACCAATTTGCTGTTTGACATCGCCGCCAGTCCCTACAACGCCGATAAAAGCGGTTTGCTCGACGTCTCTTCGGCGGTGCAGCAGGCACTGAACGATGCCGGTTTGGCAGGGGGCGGAACGGTGTATCTTCCCGCAGGCACCTACCGGATCAACACCAGACTCACGGTGCCATCAGGTGTGGAGCTGAGGGGCTCATGGGATGTACCGCATCATACGATCGGCGGCGGAACCGTGATATTTACGAATTACGGTGAGGGCAAGCCTGAGGATGAGGCGCTGATTACGCTGGAGGAATCAGCCGGCGTGCGTGGACTATCTATCTATTACGACAAACAGAACTGGAGTAATATCAAGCCTTATGCCTGGACAATCCGGGGCAAGGGCCACGGCGTATACGCCATTGATACTACCCTGGTAAACCCTTACCAGGGCATTGACTTCGGAAGCTTTGATACGAGCGGGCATTATATCAACTATGTTGCCGGTTCTCCGCTGAAGGAAGGTATTTTTGTGGGTGGGGGTGCGACTGGAGGCTTTGTGCGCAATGTGCAGTTCAACCCGCATTACTATGGCAGAAGCACATATCCGAACCATCCCGACAACGATGCCGCTTTCCAGGTGGTCTGGAACTACCAGAAAGACAATCTCGATGCGTTCCGGATTGCCGATGTCAGCGGGGAGACCGTGTTCAATACCTTCGTATACGGATCCCAGTACGGTATCCATTTTATGGCACAGGATGGCCGGGGACCTCAGGCGGTCGTGATCGGCCATGGTACAGACGGCAGTAAAAAAGGGGCAGTGCTGGACAGCGCTGAACCCGAAGGTCTGAAGCTGATCAATACTGAGCTGGTTTCACTCAGCTCCTCGGATAAGGTATATGTTACGGTGGGTGAGGATTTCAATTCCAAAGCCACCCTGTTCAACTCCTCCATGTGGGGCGATACGACCAGGGCCTTAGATATTCACAGTGGAAAAATAAACATCCAGCAGGCTAATGTTGTCACCGTAGGTGAACGGGGGCTGGGTGCGCTTGGCGGCGATATCGCCATGTATAATTCATATTTCCAGCAAGCGCAGACCACACATGTCTATGCTGATCCCGAAGTGGAGCGGCTTGTTCTGACCAATAATCTGTATAGCGGAGGCTTGCAGCTGGACAACCGCGCGCCGTCCAAAGTAACGGGCACCGATCTGGTGCCGGTGTCACTGCAGCTAACGGCAACCCCATTTGAGGAAGCGGGCGGACAGCCGAGTGCCACATTGACACTTACCAATGTCTCGCAGCCGCAGCCGATGAAAGGCAAGCTTGAGTTGCTGGGCCCTTCCGTTTATCAGAGTGTCCTCCAGCCGGTGCGTTTCGAAGGCGTGGGGCTTGGCCACAGCATCGATATTCCGCTGCCCTTCTTGGCCATCGATTCGCTGAAATACAAGATCACGCTAGACAATGGTGAAGCCTATGTAACCTCTGTCAAGCTGGGGCAGTCATTCGCCTCCCGCAGTTCAAGCGCCGATAATCAGGCGGCTCCCCCTGTGGTAATGTCTGATGCTGATCATTATTTCAGTCTGGGCGGCCAGTGGAAGGGTGCCAATGACCTCAGCGCGGAAGCAAGGCTCCGGTGGGATGAAGAGCATCTGTATGTGACGTTGGCCGCACATGACGATGTTCACGCGCAGAACTGGACGGGTGGGGATATCTGGCAGGGAGACAGCCTGCAGCTCGGTATTGACCTGTCGCGACAAGACGGTAGCGCCAGTCAAAACGTCAGCGAGCTTGGCTTTGCCCTGAACGGGCAGGGAACTGTGAGCTCCTGGCGCTGGCGGGCACCGCAAGGCCTCAATACCGGTGTCTTGCCAGGAGTGCAGGCGGACATTAGCCGTGATGAGGGACTGGGAGTGACACTTTACGAGCTTGCTATTCCGTTTGCACAGCTTCATGGTCCGGGCGTCGCATTCTCACCAGAGGATTCAATCGGCTTCACCCTGCTGCTGAATGAAAATGACGGAGCGGGCCGGGCCGGCTTCAGCGAATACAATCAGGGCATTGGCACAAGCAAGGATGCCACCCTTTATGGAAACCTGTATCTGCTTCAGGGCGTGTTCACGGAAGCTCTTGCCGCATCAGCAAAAACGGCTGTCGCTTCAGCGGAAGCCGCCGTGTCGGTCACATCCGTGGATGCCGCCGCCAATTTCGTTGCCCTTCTGCCGGAAGGCAATGTGAAGGATAGCCTGAAGAACCGTCTGGTGAAGCTTAATGACGGACAGCCGGGGCAGGCAACGCCAACACCGACACCGGCGGTAACGCCAACGTCAACGTCAACGTCTCCGGTAACAGCGACGTCAACACCAGTACCGGCGGCAACATCGCCAGCGGCATCCGCAACGCCATCGACTGCGGCACCTGCAATCACCATTGGCGGTGACGGCACAGCCGCGATCACGGCTGGTGCTGTGCTCGATTCCGGCTCGCAGATCGCCGGAATTTCACTCTCCGCAGCGCTGCTGGAGAAGGCTTTTGGGCAGACGGCGAAAATCGGCGGAGTCCGGAAAGTAGTTGTCCAAATTGCCGAATCGCCGGGAGCGCAGGGCTACGGATTGCAGCTGCCTTCCGCTTTGCTTGGCAGTGCCGGCCCGAATAGGGTTATTGAGGTAGTAACCTCCAAGGGTACGTTCACTCTACCCGGAAATATGCTGGATACATCACAGCTTGCGGCAGTCGGCCCCAATCTGACGGTGACGATCCTGGATGCAGACCGGAACGGCTGGGGATCAGCGCTGAAGCAGCAGAATGCAGGGCACCCGGCTGTAGAGCTTTCTCTCGCATCGGGGAACCAAAAGCTGGACTGGCGCAACAGCAATGCAACGGTAACAGTGTCACTTCCCTACAAGCTCTCAACCGGAGAGAACCATGAATTTCTGGCTGTCCGCTACATCGATGACAGCGGGAAAGTCACTACAGTTGCCAACGGCCGTTATCATTATCAGAAAGGCCAGGTCATATTCCATTCGTCTCATTTCGGCGAACACGCGGTTGTATCTGCAGCCCCGGCTTTCGGCGACCTGAACCGGACGCCTTGGGCGAAACAAGCGATTGGAGTTCTGGCGGCCAAAGGAATAGTCCGCGGCCAGTCAGAAGAGGTCTTTAATCCGCAGGCTCAAATCACAAGAGCCGATTTTGTGATGATGCTGTCGTCGTTACTGGAGCTGGCAGATGCTCCGGCCAAGCCTTACGATGATGTACGGCAAGAAGCATACTATGCGCAGGCTGTAGGCAGCCTCCGAAATCTGGGGATTGCGGGCGGCACGGGCGGTAACCGCTTTGAACCGGAGAAGGCGGTCAGCAGACAGGATGCAGCTGTACTGGCACAGCGCGCGCTGGCTCTGAAGTCTGGCGTATCCGCTCTTCAAACCGCGCCTGACTTGCTGTCCGGTTTCAGCGATGTACAAGAGATCTCTGCTCATGCCGGGGACAGCATCAGTAAGCTGCTTCAGGCGAATCTGCTTCATGGGGATGCCGGGAAGCTCAATCCCCGGGGTATTCTGACCCGCGCCGAAGCCGCGGTTTTGATGTACAACATTTACAATTACGTTTACAGGGAATAGAAGAACGTTGCAGTTATACACAGGGGCTGTCCCATAAGTAAAGTTTCCTACGAAAGGGACCCTTCTTTTTTTAAAAGAACCGTAAAACGGCAGTAGAGCAGCGATTCTCCCGTTACTGGAGAATCACTGCTCTACGTTTTTGGTCATTCGCGTCTTGCTTCAGCAGATTATGAGAATCGTCTAGCCCTTAAGTGCCAAGGTTAAAAAGAGCATATGATATTATCAGGAAATTTGTAGAAAGTGACACAACTGGTGTTGCATCAGCAACTTTATTGTTATCTGACTGGAATACACTTATTGAAGAGGTTGAAAAGTCTATAAGAAGCACATAACTTTTTTCTGAGGCTGGAATTTGAATTCATAACACAGACTTCATGAGCTATACATCTATTCAAGAGCTCGAAGTTGACTACAAGCAAGCTTTAGGGAATGGAAAGCGAGCATTGGATTTAATTTTCCTTTGGATCTTACTGATGCAACTTGATTACTCACCCACTGTAGCTAAGAGTGGCTGTGAGAAAGAAGCACCAGCCCACAATTTTCTGTAGTCTGGTGTTTCAATTGAGGGGCATATCGTATAAGAATTATTCACACTGAACACTCGACGCATGTGGAAACTGTTTGCTTGCTGGTTTGGAAATGTACGGGGGATGATCCGAATATATTATATGTTCACTATAGATGGTCATTCACCGCTCTATATTTGTTGGAGAGGCGGACTGCCTGGAAATCCCGTTCCCTTGTGACCCGTCCGCAAATAAGCTACACTGGGGGACAAAAACGTCGACCGTGGGAGAATATCGCAATGAACCCTTGGCATGAGAAAATAGCGCTGAAAACGAACAATCCGCTGAAAATTATCGTCGGCCACGAGGAAGCCGGCACGCCTTCGCACTGGCATGAGGAAATCGAGATCGTCCACATTCTCGAAGGCCAAATGTACATCGCCGTCAACAACGATACGTACGCCCTGAAGAACCGGGATTTATTGCTGATCAGCTCATGCGCCGTTCACCGCTTTTACCCGAATCCGGC
The DNA here is from genome assembly GCF_001909045.1 of Paenibacillus sp. P3E. Taxonomy (NCBI): domain Bacteria; kingdom Bacillati; phylum Bacillota; class Bacilli; order Caryophanales; family Paenibacillaceae; genus Paenibacillus; species Paenibacillus sp. P3E. The sequence continues at coordinate 24,181 of NZ_LVWH01000204.1, forward strand.
AGGCTGCGGCAAGATCATTCTCCAGATCGGCAAGTCCGTCTTCGGCGGCTATTCCGACGGCGTCTTCGACCGCCGGTTTACGTCGCCACTGCTTACCGCGGAAGATGAGCTGCACGGAAAGTTGGAGCCGATCATCCGCGCGATTTTGCACGAGTGGGATGAAGGCGGCGAAGGGTTCGAGCTCGTCATCAAAGCCCGCATTCACGACCTGGGCGCGGCCATTATCCGCTCCGTGCCGATGGAAGCCTATTCGCATCAGGAGCGGACCCGGCAGCTCGAACAGTTGGAACGGCTGCGCAATGTGATGTCGCACATCGAGCGGAACTACGCTTCCGACATTACGCTGCAGCAGGCCGCGGACTTGGCGGGTTTCAGCCCGACGTATTTTTCCCGCTTCTTCAAGGAAGCGACAGGTGCGGGATTCGCGGACTACGTTAACGAATTCCGCGCGAACGTCGCGATGTCGCTATTGCAGAATAGTTACGGGGAATCTGTGACAGACATCGCCTTTCAGGCGGGCTTCAACAGCATCGAAACATTCAACCGCGTTTTCAAAAAAGTAAGTGGCCGGACCCCCTCGCAGTTCCGTAACAAAAAATGACGGGTCGTTCGCAACCTCTGACAGGAACTGTCGGGGGTTCTTTTTTTATAGTAGAGGTAGTTCCGAACCATATAACCGTAAGGGGAGGTCTTCACCCATGTTAGAGGAGAAATCGGCATTGTACCGCAACCCGCAAGCGCCTGTGGAGTTGCGAATCGCGGATTTGCTAGACCGCATGACCATCAAGGAAAAAGTACGCCAACTGGACCAATATTTCGGTGCGTCGTTCATGAGCGCCAAGCACCCGCATATGGACACCGTTATGGCGAACGACGCGACGATCGAGTGGGACAAAGTGAAGGAAGTGATCGGAGAGGTTGGCATTGGCTGCATTCATGATCTGTACGGCACGTCCGAAGTGAACAACGAGCTGCAGCGTTACGCCGTCGAGCGCACCCGTCTTGGCATTCCGATGCTGTTCAGCGAGGAAGCGCTTCACGGGCTGCTCCGTCCGGGCTGTACCATTTTCCCGCATGCGATTACGACCGCGTCCTCCTGGAATCCGACCGTCGCAGAGTCGATCGGCAAAGCGATCGCCGCCGAGACTAGAAGCTTCGGCATTCACGAGAGCTTCGGTCCGGTGCTCGATCTCGCCCGAGAGCCGCGTTGGGGCCGCGTCGAGGAGTCGTACGGTGAAGACACGCATCTGGCCGGACGGATGGCAGTCGCCATGGTCAAAGGGCTGCAGGGCGAATCGCTCGCCACCGATCATACAATCGTCGCTGAGCCGAAGCATTTCACCGTACACGGCGTGCCCGAGAGCGGCTTGAACCAATCGGCGACGTCGCTTGGGATCAACGAGATCGAGACGTATTATATGCCAGTATTTGAAGATGCTTTCGTCGAGGGCGGTGCGGTCAACGCAATGTGCTCCTACAACTCGATCGACGGTGTGCCTTGCGCGTCCGACGAAAGCTTGCTTACCGGCGTGCTGAGAGGCAAGTGGAACATGCCGGGCTTCGTGCGCTCGGACCTCGGCGCGATCTCGCGCCTGCAGCGTTCGCACTTTACGGCGGCGACTGAGCGGGACGCGATTCGCCAGGCGCTCGAGGCAGGCTGCGACATGCAATATTACGATTACCCGCACGACGTCTATCAGGACGCGATCGTTCAAATGGTGGAAAGTGGAGAGATCGCGGAAGTGACCGTGGACGAAGCCGTTTCCCGCGTGCTGCGGGTCAAGTTCATGCTCGGCCTGTTCGAGAAGCCATACATCGACCCGGTGCTGTCCGGGCGCGTCGTGCGCAGCGCCGCGCACGGCGAAGTCGCGCTTGAGGCGGCCCGCGAAGGCATTGTACTGCTGAAAAACGAATCCGATATGCTGCCGCTGAGTAAGTCGCTGCGACATATCGCAATCATTGGGCCAAGCGCGGACGTCGCGCGTTTTGGCGACTATACGCCGCATGTCGAAGGGTTCGAGCCGGTGACGCTGCTGCAGGGCATTCGCAACAGCGTATCGGCGGGGACGACGGTGTCGTACGCCAAAGGGACGGGCATTCTCGAAGACGAGCTGGACGCCATTCCGATCGGCAGCTTCGTAGACGGATTCGGCAATGCCGGGCTGCAAGGTGAATACTTCGATAACCCGGAGCTGGCCGGCGATCCGGTGTTGACGCGTCTCGACCAGTCGATCGACTTCAACTGGGTAGTCGCGAAGCCAGATCAGCGCGTCCCGTCGTTTCACTTTTCCGTCCGTTGGACGGGCAAGCTCGTGCCGAAGCACGATGTAAGCGGCCATATCGGCACCGTCAGTGCGGACAGCATGCGGCTGTGGCTGGACGGCGAGCTGGTCATCGACGGCTGGGGCAAGGACAAGAGCGCGAACGCGATCGTGCTCGTCCATCTGGAAGCGGGACGCAGCTACGACATTCGTCTCGAATATTGCAAGGACACGAACGGCGTATCCATTATGCTGGGGTGGAACCACGAGACTGCCAGCATCCGGGAGGCGGTCGAGCTGGCGCGCCGCTCGGACGTAGCCATCATAGCACTCGGCGATGATTGCCGTACGTGCGGGGAAGGCGTCGACCGTTCTAGTCTCGACTTGCCTGGCCGGCAGCTCGAACTGTTGAAGGCAGTGTACGAGACTGGCACGCCCGTCGTGCTCATGCTCCAGAACGGCCGTCCGATTACGATGGGTTGGGAGGCGGACCATATCCCCGCTATCATCGAAGCCTGGTATCCCGGCGAGCGGGGGGGCCACGCGATGGCCGACGTGCTGTTCGGCGACTACAATCCGGCGGGCCGGCTGCCGATTTCGTTCCCCCGGACGATCGGCCAAATTCCGGTCTACTACAACCGCAGACGAGGCGGCTCCCGCTTTTACGTCGAAGGCGAAAACGCTCCGCTCTACGCGTTCGGGCACGGGCTCAGCTATACGATGTTCGGATACGACGACTTGCGGGTTGACGTAGTGCGGGGATTGCCGGACCCCGAAATCCGGGTGTCGGTCGACGTGACGAACACTGGCGGCCGCGGCGGCGACGAAGTCGTGCAGCTGTACGTCGGCGATCTGGTCAGCTCGATCGCGCGGCCGGACAAAGATTTGCGCGCGTTCAAACGCATCCATCTAAAAGCCGGCGAGAAGTCGACCGTCTCTTTCAGCTTGACAGGCAAAGATTTGCGGCTGCTCGGCCGGGATTTGCAGTGGGTTGTTGAGCCCGGCATATTCCGGATCATGATCGGTTCGAGCTCAGACAAGATCGCCGTATCGCAAGACTTCGACCTTGTCTGAGGGCTGGCCGGCGTCGACTGAATGAATCGGAAAATACACGCCTGCAAAAGCCAACTTCGCCGTATCAGTGCCGCTTCGATGTTTCGGTAACATAGAGATCAACGAAGGTTGAATGAGCTGCAGAAAAGCATATCAGCCGAGGTGAAGACGTCGGGAAGCATCATATGCAAGCATGTGTCCAAACGATACAAAAGCGACGCCGAGCCTGCGGTGTGCGATTTTAATCTATCCGTCGATGAGGGCGAGCTGATCGTGCTGACCGGACCTGGAGGAAGCGAGAAGTCGACGACGCTGGGCATGCTGGCGGGGCTCGAGAAGATCAGCAGCGGCGAGTTGTATATAGGCGGCAAATATGTCAATTACGCCGCGCCGAAAGACAGGGAAGTGGCGATAGTAATGCCCAGCAGTGCGCTCTACCCCAACATGACCATCTTCGAAATATGGTGATCGGCGGACACATCGTCGTCATAAAAGACGGTGTCATTCAGCAGATCGGCTCGTAGTGGCAATTAGCCGAAGATCCGGCTAACCGGTTCGTTGCCGAGTTCGTTGGGGCGAGCATGACTAACTTCGTGGAGGGCCGCGTCATGCGGGAGTCGGGTCGCTTCGTCTTCGTCGACAAGCGGATGAGAATCCGGCTGCCCAATCGACCCAAGGCGCGCCTTGAAGATATGGCGGGAGAGGAGCGAGACGTCGTGCTTGGCGTGCGTCCCGAGTACGTGTCGCTTCGGCCTGTGACGGTCGAGGCCGAAATCGAAGGAGACGCTTGCGCGTTCGATGCGGAGAGACATACCTGAACTTCAATGCCCAAATCATAGCTTAAGAAAAAAGAGAGCTATTTCAAAAATGAAATCATATGTACCGGCATGGATATCCATGGATTATCCAAAAAATTATCAACTGATTAATTACGTGAGTTCTTATATCAAGAAACATGATTATTAAAAACAACTCCTAAAGGAGTTGTTTTTTTGGGCCAAAATAGGGGCGTTTTCGGCAATGGGACTAAGTTCTTGTCCACCGACAGACAATAAATAATAAAATATAAAAAACTATTCTTAGACATCCTGTCAAAATACGGATTTTGTGCAGATGTCTTAGAAAAACCGCGAAGCACCGCGGGTTTATCGGTCCATGTTGTTTACAGCATTACGCATCTCTTCATCTGTTAAGTGTGTATAAATCATAGTTGTTTGTATAGATGAATGCCCTAACTGATTCTTTAACCTTGGTACATCATTGTTTTCCAAATGATATCGCGTTGCAAACGAATGTCTAAGCGAATGTACTGTTAGGGAGGGCTTCCCAAAGGCAGTAGCGTATTTTTCAATCAGCTTTTCAATCGAGCGCCCAGTCAAACGCCGGCTTTTTCCTTTACGGCCAACAGGAGCTGCAATGAATAAATAGCTTTCGTTTTTTTCTGGTAAATATCTTGATTCTCTGATCTGCAGATAACTTTCTAAATCCATTAAAGCCTGTTTGCTAAAGTAAACGTATTGTTCTTTATCACCTTTACGGATCACCCGAACTAACGCTTTATTCATATCCAGGTCATCCATATTAATGCCTGAAACCTCTGATAATCTAAGCCCGGATCCTAATATCAACGAAACAATCGCAGTGTCACGTTCACGGTTGAATTGATGAAACGTAAAAATCCGTTTATTGTCCTTATTCTTTTCGCCAAAATCATAGGCTACAAATTGTCTAAACAATTCAAAATCATCTTCTCTAAGGATCTTTCCTTCAATGCGGTTTGCAATGGTTTCCTGGCTTTCTTTAACGACATTCAGATCCATCTTGGCCATAACATTGCGTTGAATATAAGGCTTCAGGTCACTGGTCTCAGCCTTGTTCTGAAGGTAATCAAACAAAGATTTTAACGAGGATAATTTTCGATTAATCGTAAGCTTCTTGTTTCCAAGCTGATAATCCAGGAATGACAAAAAGTTTTCAGTTTCACGGATGGTTAATCGCTCGAGTGTTTCTAATTGTATTTCTTTCCGGATTGATGAAGTTATATTCTCAGCGATAAGCCAATCAAAAAAGATAATGTAATCATGGCAATAATTAAGAAGAGTCATCGGAGATAACTTGCGTTTTTTGCTATCAATATATTCTGTAACATACCAAGGCAAATCAGACAGTTTCTCATCAATTCGCTGCATGTAGTGCATTTTCATCTGTTTATCCATATATGTACGAACCTCCGTGAATCCAATATATCTCATTATTATTTATTCGTCAAATTATTATTTTACGTAATTATAAATAATGCATTGCTGTACTTCTAATGTACTAACTGCTGTTAATCTACCTCTAGTAGCTTTTTAACGAAACTAGGCAAAAGTTAGCCTCTGGCATCTAGCCAACTCCCTTTTCTAAAATGGGACAGTTTTGCCATAACTTAATATGGTGATTCCTTGTTAGTCTTCGCATTGAGTTGAATATAACTAAAGTTCATTTCAAATATGCAGCCCCGTATATGTATTTTTTTTCAATATTGGGAATTGGGATCGATGATTGAGTTTGCATAACTTATCTTCCAGTTTTTCGTGACAGTTGGATCAGTAAGCTCCCAATTCTCTGCTACTCTGTATTTCAGATAAACCTGATAACGGACTTCAATAAACTAATCTATAAAGATTTATTCGTCGAGATATTACTCCTCCTTTTTGAATGTGATCCAATTTGATCGTTGGTTAAATATCGAGATTGTGTATTTTGGACAAAAAAAGAACCGGAGGATTATCCCCCGGCTGGTCTGACTATTTCCGTAAATCCTGAATATTGCTGCTGATCTTAACCTCCGTTGTCATGGCGATTGCAAGAAGTTCTGCGATCCTCTATAACTTATAATGCCTCTCCTCAATTTGTGTTTGTTATTTAATCTACTGTTAAGTTAATTTTCTCTATCATCTAATATCTCATCTTTTTGACATTAACAGACGTAACAGGTGTTATGGTAACATTTAAGTCCGAACTGATTTTTTCGAATGTTTCATTTGAACACACCCATCTTTGTAAAAATGGCTGTCTGTGCAACTGATCCTGAGTAATTTCCCGGATTGGACCATGAAAATGTTCAAATCTAACCTTATGCTCACCATCACCTAACCAAAGAAAAGGATTATTATCTGATGGATGCCACCCAAACACATAGTTCCACAATAAAGATGGATAGCTATATACACACTGATTGATAAATTCGCCCATTCCACCAGTTTTGTACGTCATTCTCAAAATAGGCTCACTTCCATTTAGTGGATCAAAGCGATCATTGTGGTACAACGCAAACACACGACCATTCATTGTCGTCACTTCATGCGCTTCTACTAACTCAAAACCCCTATCTCGAACGACCATATCTAGAACTACTTCAACATCAGTTGTCCATGAATATGAGTGAAATACCGCACCAAGCACAATTTCATCTTCTGACAAGCCACCATAAATATGCGGTATAATACGATCTAGTAAGGCTTTCTTGTTCCCAAACAACTGGTCTAATTCATAATCTTTTATCCACTCATTACCGTCTGCAGCAGGAGTTGGAGTTTGAAGAAGGATATATGGATCATCCGATTTTAAGAGGGCTTGCGAAAGGGCTACTAAAGGGACATCGTTCCACCTTCCTCTAGATAACTCTTCATAGATTATTTTTAACAAGCGATTTCTGTGTGGTAAATTACGAATACCCATTTGTCCACGCTTTATTTCAATAGGATCAATTTGTTCAGTATCATCTGGATTAGTTCCGGAATAAGCAACATATTTTTTTTCAAGATCATCAATTTTCTCCATGGTTGCCGCTTCCAACCTATTTAGAAGACTTTGCACAATGTCGTTTCCGTGTAGTTCATAAGTCAATCCACGTGGAATACTAGGTGTATCTAAGATCCCTCTTTCCGTTGGTGATGTCGATACTAAAACTTCATGGTCTGGAGATTTAGGAAGTACCCACTCAGGACAAACTTCTCCTGTTCTACGCTCGATTACATTTAATATTACCCAGGCTTGCAATTTTAGTCCTAGTTCGAATCCGTCATAACAAGTACGTACTATTTCTGCAAATGTTTCGTAAGCCAACGGAGTATTTGCAGCTGCCCTTTCAACAACTAATAAGATCCTTTCTTTACTACTAAAACTAAGGTGAGACCAATTGTCTGTAATATACTTCAAATCATAAGGTGAAATTTGAGCAATACTCCAAAGTCCTCTTAATGCAAGTCCAATTCTTGTAAGATTATTTGATTCCAAAATCCTCAAAAAATATCTTATGGCAAACTCAGACCAGGAGCTAGGTGTTGTAGCAAGCAAATCAGGAAATTCGATACGTGGCATATTGGGAAGGTGTCCGGCTCCTTGAATCCATAATTCATGCATGTTCAGAAGCCGGTTTACACCGGCTTTTAGATCTTCACTCCCACTAGATAGTGCACGGAGTCTGCAAAATTCATCTATTTTTTTAACTGCACTATCAAGCCAAATTCTCTCTTCAGTTTCAAAATCTAAATTAGAAATTAAATTTCTCAAAAGCTCAAAGCGCACATTATCACGAATGAGAGGCACAAGTGCTTGATGTGCCAATCGAATGCTTGAGTCACTCCATAGATGAGCTTTATAATTCTGCGCCAATAACAAATCTACCAAACTTTGAAGATGCTTTGGATACCCACTTGGCTTTTCCGCTAATAATCTTTTGGCAATGATATTGATACCCTTACACAGAATCTCCAACCTATCCGCTAATTCATTTGTTTGAATTAACCTATCAATTGCTTTTTGAAAAGGTAGTTCTTGTAACGCTTCATATAATTCATTTTTCTGCTCATCACGATGAAACGACTCATCTTGAATCGACTCGAACCATCTAATGGGTATACGATAACGATCACGTTCTCCTTTTATGTAGTATTCTGCTGGACCTAGACTCTTAAGTTTATCGTTTATACAACTAATGCCATTCCGTTCAGCAGCAAGACATAATGCATTTCTTAGATCCTCCAGATAACATCTTTCGTATCCATCTTGCCAGTTTAGTGTACCTACGCCGAAGGACCATATCGTTAGGAGTTCTGTCTCTGAAGCAGCTAAAGATTCAAGCAAAGAAATCAAACCATCGATTATCATGTGGGGGTTATCTATCAAAGGTTCTCTTACATTTTGTGCATTCAGTAACTTCCACATTGCCTTCGGCCCATCATACGCTACTGAACTGGCAACACTACCCTCAACAAATAATGATAGTCTATTGTCCCCTAACTCTGAAACAACTTGGCATATTTCAATCAGTCTCTTACCTTCATTGATCCAGACTCCTGGTTCCCCTTTAGCAAGTTCCTTATACCAATCTTGTGGATTATCTAAGACGTACTCTTTATGTCCTGTGTATCCAACTAGACCCCATTTCAAAAGCTGTCTAGCTCGTTCGGCTTCATGTTGATATCCAACTTCATTAGCAAGATCAGCCATTCGGTTCACTATATCTACACGATCTACTAGACCAAACTGCCAAACTATGCCTTCATCAGCACACCAGTGGAGGAACCATTTTTCTAATAAGGCTTCTTCCCCCCGATCCCACAAATACCGCCATCCAATTTCCATCATGTAATTAACTGGGTAAGATTTTGAATAATCTAATATGAACGAATTAACAGTTTGACCCGCTACTCCACCAATTAAATTGGCGCATTCGATAAGAATCTCGACAATCCATTTTGTCGATGGTTGTTCTTTGTGTACTGTCTCATTGAAATTTCGCGTTTTTCTTACTAACGCTTCTAGTACTAATTTGATCTCGTTCGAAGTAACGATTTGTTCAGCTATTTGTTTCCCTCTATTTCTATAGCTGCCTAACCATTTCCCCGCAAGTGCGCTGCCATAAAGTAGAGTCGACAAATGCGCCTTTTGGCGCTCATTTCTTTTTTTCGCAAAATAAGCCTTAACACCTTCCTCACCAATACCACCATTTTCACGAAAAGGTTGTGTCCATCCCAAAACAAAACTCACCATGCAATAAAGCAAGGTTTGATCTTCATGGTAATCATCTAAATCAATATTTTCGAAAATATTGAATCCTTTATCTGTTATTGACTGAACCCAGTAATTAATTAGTTCATTCTGGCCTGTCAAAAGACTAAGAGCTGCAGCTTTAATTTGGAAAATACTAGAACGTTGATCGCGCTTTCCTATCGATTCTTTCAATGTATATACAATTTCTGCCCATTTCCTTTGTTCAGCTAATTGCATTAAATTGTTTTCCATGTCATTTATATAGCTATACACTGATACTTGTCTGGTCCAAATCCAATCTCGTAAATCTCCATACTCTATAGCCTCATTCATCATTGCATTGGAGAAACAGGCCCATGTTTCTTTAGTTATTTGATCATCTGAAGGAATAGGTTCAATTTCTTCGTTCCAATGCAGTCCAGTGTAAAAACTTACTTTCCCCCATATAAGCAAAAGATTCTTAAATGTGTCATTCAAGTGTTTGTAGTCACTGATTTGATCCAATATAGCTTCATTGAACATACTAGCAAGATTAACTGGTGTAATGTCTACAAACCAACGTCTCATTAAGCTAATAGCTCGATCATTTTCATTCGTTCGGACTAAACGATAAGCATCTGTTATGGCGTCATGGACACTTTCAAGCGTCCATAATTCTTGATTAAGAACTCTACCTTCAGAAAAAAGAAGCGGTGGTACATCAGGAACATATTTGAAGACATTACCAGTCCAGTCGACTGACTTATGTAATTGAACTAATGTCGCTGTAGCACACGACACGGAATGGATACAGTCCCAATCCTTTGTTTCTGCAATATACAGCAAAGCTTGTTGGCACTGGTTGTAGAGCTCTTCCATCGGTCGTTCACATGCAATTCCCTCCATGACGTATTCTGGCGTGAAAACTCTAGCTTGATCCGCATGACGATTACTCTTCCTTAATAATTCAAACAAGCTTGAATGCCTTGAGATACCCTTCTCCTGAATTCTCCAATAGTAGTCCGCAATTAAACTTGCTACTTCGCGTAATCTTTCAGGTTGATCGTGTACTTCTTTTGTAAGATGAACCCGAACATCATTATGAGTAACACGGAAGCCATCATTTTCTTCAATTACTAATGGCCGAAGTGCTCGCAGTGCTTCTACCCAATCTATAGATGATATACCCATCACATCAGCAAATATGATAGCCAAATCATTACCCGTTACTCTCTCCTTTGTCAGGGAAAAATAACTTGCTAAGCGTTGCCCAACAAAAGGAAACCTATTATCAAGACGCGCAACTGCCGAATTCCATATTTTCTCATAATATTCTGAAATTCCGTCTGTCAACCTTCTGTTTGATAATGTCAATTGTAATTCACCTAAGTCGGAAACCGTTTTTGCCTCTTCTATAGCAAAAATAGCTGTCAATGTGTTTTCCTTAGCAGTGTCACAAATTAACCGAAGTGTTGCTTGGAATTGTTCAGCAGGCAACTTAGGAATTTCAGTTGTAAGCAGTTGTGAAATATCTTCTTCTTGAATACCTTCGACCACCCAGTGAGAAACTCCCTGTTTACTGCCTTTTAGCCAGAATGGATACTTATCGTAAGAATCAGAAGGCTGTCCAACAATCAAAAAACGGACATGATCTGGAACTGCATCAGGTGGGATTAAAGTTTCCAGGAAGGAGTACTGATCGACACCAGCACGAGCCGCATGATCTATGCCATCTATCGCAATGATAGTGGGTCGTCCCCGTTCCTCTCCTAAAATATTTGCTAATCTTAACACCTCAGATATAAGTTGTTCTAAGCTTAAAAAGTCATTCCTGATAGGAACATTATATCTGGCGAGACGCCTCTTAAAGAAGTAACTACGAAGCTCAATCAGTAGATCTCCCCACAATACCTCAGCTTTGGTAGTAACACCTGAATCCGCGTGCAATCTTAACGTTTGAGGAGTAATTGGTTTAAAAGCATGGAAACGCAAGTCAATTACCGGATCACGTCGATTCGCTAATGCACTTACGACACTTGTTTTACCTTGACCGGGTGCCCCCGATAAGAATGTAACTGGACAAGAGCTTTTAAGTAAATGCTCCGCAAGATTTTCTAGGAATTTCATTCGACTTGGAAAGAATGGTTCGGGAGGCAAAAGCATATGATCCCCTACCAACTCTTGTGATTGCATACTTAAAACTTCATATACATCCTCACAATAAATTGATTCTTTTTGGCCCCGTGACGTTGTCACCCAATTACGTAAAGCATGGTCGAGTTGTCCAAATAAAGATGTCGCTTTTTCAGCCGATATCCCAAATGTTGTAGAAATTTTCTGTGTAACTAGACTAGTTAACTCGTTTAAATCGAGTTGTTCGGTTTTAATGACTAGCAGTTTGAGAAATTTTAATTTATCTTCGTCACTTGAAAGTTCGCTCAATTGGCTATGCCATTCTTCCCATGCATACGCCCATATTTTAGGCATCCGAATATCATTAAGAGAATTAGCCTTGGCGATTTCTGATTGAAAATGTAATAGAAACATGTTGAGAGCCGGTCGAAATTGCTCTTTCCCATTGGGGTCTTTTATATTGGAGGAATTAGTGCTGAGTATACGATTTGTGAAAAGTACGGGAGAGCATTTTACCCATTTGTTTTTTTGAGTTGCCCAAGCTGTGGACATACTTTTTAAAAGAGATAACATGTTCCCAAAAGTTAATGTATCTTCTGCACGAGTATGCTTTACCTGCACATATTCCGATGTTCCATTACTATAAACAACTACAACATCATCTAACCCCTGTGCCTCTGTTGCTTGCAGTATAATGTAATCAATTTGGTTATCTGGATTAAGCATATCCACTACATATTTTTGTCCTATTGTCCATTCATACCAATAAGGATCACCAATACCCGCTGAAGGATTTATTACATGTGTCGTTATAAGAAACACCTACTTTCATTATCTATTCTTCCATAAAATCCGATAATACACCCTCTAAACCAGGTTTATAGTTTAAAGAAACATATTGTTCTTCGCTTCCGTCTTTAGAAGGGTTAATGAATAAGATATATCCTTCTTTTATTAAATGATTTAACTCGACAGAGAAACTGAATTTTTCATAAAAGTGCTTATTACGTTCAACATGGTGCCAATCAACTCCGGATATCCAGCCCGTTATGTATTTAATGGGTAAAGGATACTCCTCAATTACAAGAAACAATGCACGCATCAAAACTGAACCATAACCCTTATTTGCATCATTGTCTTCCATACGAATATCTGCAATTTCTAAAACCTCGTACTTGTTTTTATACGTTAAAAACATTGAAGGTGTTAGTGAATTCACACCATCTTCAGAGAAGATAATGCTGCGGAGAATTAATATACCATCATCATCTGTGGGATTATAGTAAATTATAATGTTCTCACCAGCTTTTGTAGTCTCTGCTAATATAATATTCTCACCTTGTCCGTAAAGCTTTTCCTTCCAATAGGTCATCTCAAAATCAGTATTTCTTTTTTTTTGAAGTGGTGTCTTGTTGTATAATTCAGGAAAAAGATCATTGAATATCCCTTTTAATAAATCCCCCATAATATTCACTCCTAGGTCTTCTTTTAGTTTTAACGGACGAAATCCTTTGTTTTACCAAGTAAGTTTTTCACTTTAAACTTAAGATTGTTTTTTTTGAAATAACACACTCTACACTCAGAACTCCATTCATCGTGGATGTTAGCAGGAATCCCATGAATTCCGGAGGTTTTGGCTACACAAGTACGGTGTTGCCCCTCAGAAAAAGAGTAATGTCCACAAGAATGAGGATTTAATTCAACGCTGTTTTGCATCCCCTTATCGAGAATACTTTTTAACAATAAGGGGCAGTAATAGACTGAGTTAGCTCTGTAATCCCAATATTTACCTTTGATAAATATTTT
>NZ_LVWH01000205.1:0-37195 GCF_001909045.1 Paenibacillus sp. P3E
GTTTGAACGTCTGGATCAATGGACGCGAATGAGGGTGCGAGCCTTTATGCGCAAAAAGAGATCTACGGTGTCAAACCGGCTGATACCAAACAAAGTACTGGAATCAGCCGGAATGGTATTTCTAACAAGCTTACTCACCACACGTTCCTAATTCAGGAGTGAAATAAGCAATCCGGCGACGGATGAAGGAAACTCACTCCTGAAGATGGGGAACTGACGAAGGAAAGCCGTGTGCGGGAAATCCGCATGCACGGTTTGACGGGGAGTCCGAGGGAGTAATCCCTCGTCTTACCCTACTGATCTCTACATAAAATGTTCTGCCAGTTATATGAATGCTGTTACTTCTTAAAGTTCTCAATAAACTTCTCAGCCAGGGACGACAAGTATTTGTCCTTCATCCAGACTGCGGCCACCCGGGTATTCAGTGAATCGCTGCGAATTTCCTTGGACAGAACATTGCTGTTGTTGGCAAGGATAAAAGCGGACCTTGGAATGATACCGATGCCGAGCCCTGCATTCGCCCAGAGCAGGGTCGTGCGGGCGTCATCGTTCATACAGAAGACCTGGGGATCGAAGCCATGCTCCAGACAGGTCTCGCGGATCAGCTGTTCGAAGCGGCGGTAAATAATGAGCGGCTGCTTACGGAGCTCCCCAATCTCAATTTCGGGCTCTCCACCTGTCCAGTCATATTCAGGTGCCATCACGGCAATCATAGGTTCCGATGAGGTGTATACACACTCAAGGCCTGCGGAGTTGAAAGGAGTGCGGACAATGCCGACTTCGACGATACCCTTGTTCAGCAGATCGAGAACGCGATAGGTATTGCCTTCGTGAATCTCGAATTTCACCCCGGCGTAGACCAGATGGAACTCCATCAGCCGCTCCTGAAGCAGGGTTGCCGCAGAAGAAGAGACGGTGCCGATGGACAGGGTGCCTGAGATACCTTTGACAAAATCCTTCAGCTCCCGGGTTGTAGAATCGGTCAATTCAAGAATTTGCTGTGCCCGGTCCCGCAGAATGATTCCGGCTTCGGTAAGCTGGATACTGCGCGGCCCGCGTTCTACCAGCTTCACCCCCAGCTCCTCCTCCAGCAGTTTCAGCTGTTGGCTGAGCGGCGGCTGGGCCATTTGCAGCTTTCTCGCCGCTGAGGTAATTTGTCCTTCTTCGGCAATAGCCATGAAATATTTCAGTTGGCGGATATCCATAAGTTAACCTCCGTATTGAGCTCGCTGCCATATGCGGATCGTATCGCATGGATACGAAACCAATATTATTAATATGTAAACAGGTATGACATAATCATAACGGGTCTTATTCCATTTTTCTAGCTGTTACATACTACATAGGTTAGGTGAGGATTACTGTGTTCAAAATTGCTGTATTTCTTAAGCCCTATAGGAAAGAAGTGACACTGGGGCCGATCTTCAAGCTACTGGAGGCCATTCTTGAACTCTTACTGCCCACCATTGTTGCACTGATCGTCAATAACGGCATCGGCCGCCATGACAGCGCCTATGTGTACCGGATGGGAGGGCTAATGGTGCTGATGTCCTTGCTCGGATTTGGCTGTTCCATGGTTTGTCAATATTATGCCGCCCGGGCTTCGCAAGGCTTTGGTACTTCCCTTCGCAACAAGATGTTCAAACATATTTCAGCCCTCTCCTATGCCGAGCTGGATACCTTCGGTACGCCTTCGCTGATCAACCGGATCACGAATGACGTGAACCAGCTGCAGCTCGCCGTAGCGATGCTGATCCGGCTAGTCATTCGCGCTCCGTTCATCTGCATCGGAGCTATTATCATGTCTATGATTCTCGACTTCCGGCTCTCGCTGATTCTGCTCGCGGCGACTCCGGTATTTGGTGTGATTCTGTATTTCATCATCACGCGCAGCTCGCCGCTCTACCGCAAATACCAGCAGAAGCTGGATCATCTGGCCCTGGTGCTCAGTGAGAATCTGTCCGGCATCCGGGTGATCCGCGCATTTGCCAGGAGCCGCAGTGAAAAACAGCGCTTTAACGCTGCTTCGGAGGATCTGACAGCGACAGCAATCCGCGTTGCCCGCATCTCTGCGTGGCTGGGACCCATGACAACGCTGGTGGTGAATGCAGCGATTATCGCCATATTGTGGGCAGGCGGCATCCACATTGATGCCGGACGGCTGTCCCAGGGCGAGATTATCGCTTTTATCAACTATGTGACCCAGATCCTGCTGGCACTGATCGTAGTGTCAAATCTGGTGATTATATTTACCAAGGCTTCATCATCGGCGAACCGTGTGAATGAAGTTTTGGATACCGTGGCCTCTGTTGCGGATATAGGGAATCAGGGCCTTACACCAGCAGAGAAGCAGGCTCCTGCGATTGCCTTTGAGCATGTCTCGTTTGGATACAACACCACCGGTGAGCTGGCATTGCACGATATTTCAGTGACCATTCAACGTGGAGAGACCGTGGGACTGATTGGCAGTACCGGCTCCGGCAAGTCAACCTTTGTGAACCTGATCCCGCGTTTCTATGATGCTGTTGAGGGGGAAATCCGGGTCGATGGGGTAAGTGTCAAAAATTATGGATTGGAGGAGCTGCGGAGCAAGATCGGCATCGTGCCGCAGAAGGCAACGCTGTTCAGCGGTACCATAGCTGACAATATCCGCTGGGGCAGGCAAGATGCCTCACACGCAGAATTAATAGCCGCTGCTTCTGTAGCCCAGGCCGATGAGTTCATCCAAAAGCTGCCTGAAGGGTTGGATACTCCAGTCGCCCGCGGAGGTCTGAACCTGTCTGGCGGGCAAAAACAGCGGCTGGCCATCGCCCGTGCCGTGGTGATGCGTCCGCAGATCCTGATTCTGGATGATTCGGCAAGTGCACTTGATTTTGCCACGGATGCGGCCCTTCGTCGTGCGCTGAAGGAGAGCAGCGGAGAAACTACTGTGCTGCTGGTCTCCCAGCGGGTGAGCACTGTCCGCCAGGCGGATCAGATTATCGTCTTGGATGAAGGACGGATCGCGGGTGTTGGCACACATGAAGCATTATTGCAGAGCTGTGGAGTGTACCAGGAAATCTGTCAATCCCAGCTTTCAAGTGAGGAGGTAGGTACGCGATGAGCTCCGGAGCAACCTGGAAAAGAATGTTTAACTATACCAAACAGCATAGAGGCATCGCCATCGCCGCTGTTTGCTGCGCCATATTGAGTGTAATCGCCAGCCTGATCGGACCGCTGCTGATCGGCCGAACCGTTGACCTAATGGTTGGCCCTGGACAAGTGGACTTTGACCAGATCCTCCGGTTGCTGCTGGTCTTGGCTGTGGTTTATACTGTCGGCAGCTTTTTTGGCTGGCTGCTGACTTACTGTACCAACCGGATCGCCTACCGGACGGTTTATGATTTGCGGAGTGAGCTGTTCGACAAGCTGAACGTGCTGCCGCTGAAGTTCCATGATAATCATCCCCAGGGGGATAGCATCAGCCGGTTCGTCAACGACATGGATGCTGTCTCGGATGGATTGCTGCAGGGCTTCTCTACGCTGCTAACCGGAGTGGTCACTATTGCCGGGGCCATTGGACTAATGCTCTACATCAGTCCGGTGATGACACTTGTTGTGCTGCTCTCGGCACCGGCAACCTTTTATGTCGCACGTTTCATTACGACCCGTTCCCAGAAGCTGTTCCGGGAGCAGGCCAAAATTCTCGGCGGGCTGAACGGGTATGTGGAAGAAGTCGTAGGCGGCCAGAAGGTGGTGCAGGCATTCCGTTACGAAGACCACAGCTTCGCCCGGTTCTCTGAACGGAATAACGAGCTGTACCATACCGGCATCAAATCGCAGTTCTACGGCTCGCTGTCCAATCCAAGCACCCGTCTGGTGAACAACATTACATTTTCTGTGATTGCGATGATCGGCAGCGCACTGGTAATCGGGGGCCATTTCTCGGTGGGGGATCTATCCAGTTTTCTAATCTATTCGAATCTGTTCGCCAAGCCGTTCAATGAAATAACCGGTGTGATCACTCAGCTTCAATCAGCCACGGCTTCGGCGCAGCGGATCTTTGCCATTCTTGACCTGCCGCCTGAAACCCAGGATGCCAAGAACGCACATGTTATGGGTGTGAGCCAAGGTACGATTGCTTTTGATAAGGTAAGCTTCGCGTATACACCGGAACGTCCGCTAATTAAGAGCTTCAGTCTGGAAGTGGAGCCGGGCACGCGGGTAGCCATTGTCGGGCAGACCGGAGCAGGCAAAACAACACTGGTCAATCTGTTGATGCGCTTCTATGACGTGGACAGCGGCAGCATCAGGATTGACGGCACAGATATCCGGGCGATTACCCGCGACAGCCTGCGCCGCAATTTCGGGATGGTGCTGCAGGATACCTGGCTGTATGGCGGTTCGATCCGCGATAATATTGCTTACGGCAAGCCGGAGGCGGCTGACGAAGAAGTGATTGCCGCTGCCAAGGCTGCGAACGCCCACAGCTTCATCAAACGGCTGCCCGAGGGCTATGCGACAAAGATTTCCGGATCAGGAGATAATCTGTCCCAGGGACAGAAGCAACTGCTCACCATCGCCCGCGTCATGCTTGCCGATCCGCCGATGCTGATTCTGGACGAAGCCACCAGTAGTATCGATACACTGACGGAGGCCCGTATTCAGAAGGCTTTTCTCACGATGATCTCCGGCCGTACCAGCTTCGTGATTGCCCACCGGCTGTCCACCATCCGTGAGGCGGATGTCATTCTCTACATGAAAGACGGCGATATCGTCGAGAGCGGTACGCATGAAGAATTGCTTAAGTATGCTGGCCATTACGCCAGACTGTACAATAGCCAGTTTGCGGCGGTGTAGCCAGCGGATCAAATGGTCAATTCCCTGAGATCATGCTCCATCAGCAACAGATTACTTTTCATTTCCTTCATTCCGGCCCGTGAAAGCTGGCCTGATTCAAACTTGAGCTGAATCTGATCTCGTTCCAGCTGGATGCCTACCCGTGCCAATTCATCCAGAGTGTTGTCGAACTCTTCCCTGGAAGAGGAAGAGGCTTCGCTTCTGGTATATCTGCTGAGCATTCGCTCGTAACGCAGAATCGAAGAGCTGACGTCCTCAATCTCTGTGCCGGCCGTAGGCCGTACGGCATTTAATTTTTCAATAACATACTTGATATTGCGCACTCTGAAGGCATCCAGGGCCTCCCGTCTTTCCTGGAAGCTTAGAGTAGCCTGGTGAAGCATGCCGGACACCTCCATCCATTGCCGGAGTGCCCGCAGATCAGTTTTGTATTGGTCATCCTTGGTGAACCGGAACAGTGTCCGGTTGAGCCTGTGCAGAGTGCGGTAAGCTATAAAAGGGTTCACTTCTTTGTTCTTGATCGCCAGCAGAGTGCTTTCTCTTTGCCATTTTAGCGTGTCGATAAGCAATGGCCGCTGGAGTCTTTCGGCAGCTTCGTCTTTTTTCAGCTTGCGGATTCTTGAATGGTACGTATTGATAATTCTGCCGATAGCGGCTCTATTGTCGTCATTGGTCTGTTCACTTAAGGCAATCACCACATTGCGCAGAATATCCATTTCAATAGGAGTCTCATCGTTGACCTGAGCGGCTTCCGCATCATCTCCAATTAGAAGAGGCAACAGGTAGTTGGATGCCAGTAAGGTCCACAGAATGACACCTGCCGCCAAAAAGATGATCAGATCCCGCTCCGGGAACGGATTTCCGTTATCCAGGAAAAAGGGCAGTGACAAGGTACTTGCCAGCGTGATCGTTCCCCGTACCCCGGACAAGGTGAGAATGAGCGCGTTTTTGATTGAATGTCCCGGGGCTGGCTTCTGATATCCGGTACCGGGCAGCGTCATTACAAGAACCCAGACAAAGCGCAGGGACAGTAGAGCAAGTGTCAAGACCAGTGTATAGAGAATCACCTGAGCATGACCAAGACTGGAGCTGTTCCAGATGGTCCGGATAATCTCCGGGAGCTGGGTGCCGAGAATCAGGAAAACCAATCCATTCAATACATAAATAATTACAGACCAGGTGCTTTTGGAAACGATATTCAGTCGGGCGATCTCGGGATTTAATTTTTTATATCCAAAAGAGTGGGCAATACCCGCGCTGACTGCCGCCAGAATTCCGTTGACCCCAAGCTCCTCGGCCAACAGAAAAACAGCAAAGGGAGTTAACACCTCGATCAGCATGTGCAGCGTAACATTTTCCATCCCCAGTTTCCGCAGCCACTTTACAAATACATATTTCACCAGAGTCATTAGAAGTCCTAGCAGAATACCGCCGAGGGAGATCGCCGCAAAGCTGAGGCTGGCCGAACGTAAGGAGAACGCGCCAGTTACCATTGCTGCTGCGGCGAATTGAAAGGATACCAGCCCGGAAGCATCATTAATGAGTGATTCTCCCTCCAGGATTTTCATCGTGTGGTGGGGGATTTTGATCTTTTCCTCCAGCGCTCCGACCGCTACAGCATCTGTAGGAGCCAGTGCTGCGGCAAGAGCAAAAGCTGCAGCGAGCGGAATGACGGGAAGCAGCCAATTCAGAAAGAAGCCCAGGATGGCTACAGTCATGAATACCAACCCAAGCGCCAATAAAAGTATCGGTTTCTTTAATCGCCAAAGGGCCTCTTTGTCTGATTGCCGCCCATCATTAAACAGCAGAGGGGCAATGAATAATAGTAAAAACAACTCGGGATTGAGCGTTAACTCGAAGTGGAGAGGCAGGTAGGTAATTACGACTCCGAGTATAATTTGAATAATGGGGACAGATACAGAAGGAATGAACCGGTTGACCAGATTGGATAATGCGATTGCCGCCAGCATCAGTAAAATGAACTCAAAGATTTCCAAAAGCATTAACCACCTTATGTGTAAATTGGATTGCAATGTTGCTTTCCTCTGAGGAAGGGCGCTGATGTTGGTTCTTAGGATTCATGCAGCCGCTTGCGCATCATCCCCGGTGTACAGCCGTAAGTATTCCGGAAGACACGGATGAAATAATTGGTCTCCATGCCCAGTTGCAGGGCGATATCCTGCACCGGTGTATCGGCATTCTCCCGGATGAGCTGCAGTGCACGTTCGAGGCGGAGGTTCTGCAAATATTTATGCGGTGTGATCCCATACTCCTGCAGGAACAGCCGTTGGAAATGCTGCACAGAGTAGCCTACCGCAGCAGCGAGATTTGAGACCAGCAGCGGTTCGGTAAAATGCTCATTAATCAGGCTGACCGCCTTCTGTAAAGCCTCGTTGCGAACGCTCTCCAGCTCAAGACGGCCTGCGGGTCCTGAATCAGAGGCATTGCGGCGGAGTAACAGAAGGAGCCGGTAGAGCGCCACAGAGAGCTCTTGCATCACATGCTCGTCCTGGCGGCTTGCTTGCTGATTCACCGCATGCCAGATGCTGCCGACCTGTTCCCAGCATTCCTCAAAATGCTCGGGACGAAGCGGCGGGGCACCTGGCAGAATACCAATTCCTTCAAGCAGGCCCGGTGACAACTCGCCATGAAAACCGATGAAGCCTACATGCCAAGGGGTAAGCGACAGCGGGTAATACTCATGGCCCCTGTCGGGCGGATAGGCGAAGGCCATACCGGGTTCCAAGATTGTTTCATTTCCGTTCTCCAGGTCCCGGAACAGGCCTTTTCCACTGCGGATCAGAAAAATTTGGTATACCGGGAAGCCGCCTGGACGAACATGATGATACTGGATATGGCGGCCGACCGAATAGGGATACAAGGGGAAACGGTTCAGGTCGCGCGGCATTTCAATTAGGGAGAAAGGTAGCATGATGGTCACCTCGTATTCATTTTGTACTAGTAAAGCGAGTGTATATTCCTACTGCCTGAATGGATTTATCCTATATGATATACAGTATAAAGAATGATTCATGAAATGGACAGGACTTAATCTCAGAATGTATCAGAGAATAATCCCATCCGGACATGGACCACATACCGAAAGGATGAACCCACCCATGAATATGAAATTACCCCCAGTCAGCAGCAAGATTCCAGTCATGCTGCATGGAGCCGACTATAATCCCGAACAATGGTTGAAGTACCCTGAGGTGCTGCAAGAAGATATCCGTATGATGAAGCTTGCCAATTGCAATGTAATGTCTGTTGGAATCTTTTCCTGGGTATCCCTGGAGCCGGAAGAAGGCGTATTCACCTTCGGTTGGCTGGACAGCATCCTGGATACCTTTGCCGAGAACGGGATTTATGCTTTCCTGGCTACACCAAGCGGGGCACGCCCGGCCTGGATGTCGGAGAAATATCCTGAAGTGCTGCGGGTAGAAGGAAACCGCGTGCGTAATTTGCATGGTGTCCGCCACAATCATTGCTATACTTCACCTGTGTACCGTCAGAAGACGGCACTACTGAACGGCAAGCTGGCAGAGCGCTATGCTCATCATCCGGCAGTTATCGGATGGCATATCTCGAATGAATACGGCGGCGAATGCCACTGTGACCTGTGTCAGGCGAGCTTCAGGGAATGGCTGAAGGTGAAATACAACAACAGCCTGGATGAATTGAACCATGCTTGGTGGGCTACGTTCTGGAGCCACACTTACACCTCATGGGATCAAGTGGAATCCCCGGCCCCGCATGGGGAGACGCAGGTTCACGGCCTGAACCTGGACTGGCGCCGCTTCGTAAGTGAGGCGACCATTGATTTCTGCCAGCATGAGATTGATTCTGTGCGTGATTATAATCCCGAGCTGCCGGTAACGACCAATATGCACAATATTGACGGCGTGGATTACCGCAAGCTGGCCAAGATTCTCGACGTAGTTTCCTGGGATTCCTATCCGTCCTGGGGCTACTCGGATGATGATGACGACGCTCGTCTGGCCGCTTGGGCCGCAATGCACCACGATATGTACCGTACCTTCAAGCATAAGCCGTTCTTGCTGATGGAGAGCACACCATCGCTGCTGAACTGGCAGAGTGTCAGTAAGCTGAAGCGGCCGGGCATGCACAAGCTGTCCTCGCTGCAGGCGGTTGCCCACGGATCGGACTCCGTACAATACTTTCAGTGGCGCAAAAGCCGCGGCTCGAGCGAGAAATTCCACGGCGCTGTTATTGACCATAGCGGGCACGCTGAAACCCGCGTCTTCCGCGATGTTGCCGAAGTAGGCCGGACGCTCTCAGAGCTGCAAGCGGTAGTAGGCACTACTACACCTGTACAGACTGCAATTATTTATGATTGGGACAACCGCTGGGCGATTAAGGATGCGCAGGGTATCCGCAACTCCGGCCTGAAATATGAAGAAACTGTGCTTCAGCACTACCAGGCACTATGGGAGCTGGGGATTCCGGTTGATATTATCGGTTCGGAAGAGGACTTCTCCGCCTACAAACTGGTGATTGCACCTATGCTGTACCTGGTCAGCGAAGATAACGGCAAACGGATTGAGAAATATGTCGAACAGGGGGGGACCTTCCTGGGGACTTACTGGTCAGGTATAGTCGGAGAGACGGATCTCTGCCATTTGGGCGGATTCCCGGGTCCGCTCCGCCGGACGCTGGGGATCTGGGCGGAGGAGACAGAAGGCCTGCACAGCCGGGATCTAAACGGTCTGGTGATGAATTCCGGCAATGCGCTGTGTCTTGATGGAGACTATGATGCGCATGAAATTGCCGAGCTGATCCACCTCGAAGGAGCAGAGGTACTGGGAACGTACCGTACGGACTTCTATGCGGGACAACCTGCACTGACGCTGAACCGTCTGGGTGAAGGCCGGGCGTACCACCTGGCTACACGTGTGAAGGATGCCGGATTCTATGTAGAGCTGTATGCGGCAATTGCCAAGAAAGCGGGAATTATCCGCACACTGGATACCGAGCTGCCGGCAGGCGTCACCGCTCAACTGCGGACCGACGGAGACAGTGACTATATATTTGTGCAGAATTTCAGCGGCGTGGAGCAGTCCATAGAGATGGATGCCAGAACGTACACTGTATTAGAATCCGGTGAGCCAGTTCCAGCGGTACTTACGCTTCCGGTTCATGGCTTGGCTATTCTGAAGCGGGCACACTAGTTCAGCAGCCAAGCAGACATTTAAAAGGCAGGGCCCGGTAGTGCTGGGTCCTGCCTTTTTTGGATGAGATCATAAATCGTCACTGTCAGCCACTTAGTGGAAAGCCGCTTCGATCCCTGCGATAATCCGCAGATAATAGTCCGTGTCATGCGGTACAAAATGACTGATGTCTACCCTCTCTTGGACGTCAATCCGCTCACCACGATCCGTGATACGAAAACCTGAGACATCAAGCTGCTGCAGATCTCCCTGCCAGAATTTGCGGAAGGAGGCAAACTCTGCGGTGACGATCCCGGCAACTTCTTCCGGCTGCAGATGAAATTGGTCCAAGGGGAAAGGATTGTCATACAGGAAGACATTCGCTCTCTCCCTATCGATCATCCCTTCCTTGACCATGGAATAGGGGATGATTCCTAGCGGGATGAGCTCGTCAAAAGCAAGCTGCAGCCCCAGCTCTTCCTCCACCTCACGGATACCGTCCATGGCCGTCTCGCCCGCCAGTAAATGTCCGGCAGCAGTAATATCAAGCAAGCCGGCATAGTCCCGCTTGTCCTTGCTCCGCAGCTGAAGATAGATATAGAGCGAATCTGCACGCTGTTCTACGAACCAGCAGTGAAAGGTCTCATGCCAAAGTCCGTACCGGTGTACTTCATCGCGCGGGGCGGTGCCAGTCACCTGGCCCTGTGCATCATATGTAGTAAGAATTTCGTCTGACATGTGGATTCTCCTTATTGGCCCAGTTGCTAATAACACTATCACAAAAAATAGGAGAATGCTCGGCAGTCATTGTTCAGAAAGGTATAATATGGATTAGGAGGGGAAGAACATGCGCGTGGCAATAGAAGGGCAAGAATTCAATTCATTAACGGATGAAAGACTCGGCTGGGTTTGCATGGAGCCGACCTTCAAGCTGATCCGCGGAAAATCACCGGAAGTGAAGGCTGCGGCAATCAAGCAGTTGGGCAAGGGGCAGACAGCACTTTGCATGTTCCGCATCATGTATGACCATAGCAATAAATCATCAGCAGAGTTTTATGCATGGAGCTCTTACCTGCTGGACCAGCCGGGAACTTGGAACGGAGTGCTGGAGGGTGTGCGTTTTTTTGCAGATGATGCCATGTTGGAGCTGCTTGAAGAGACACGGAAGAGGCTGGAAGCCAGAAACCGCAGATTGGGTTTGGGATGGGGCGATGCTCGGCTGAACGATATCGAAACCGATCCTGAACTGCTGGAGATAGTCAATGGCCTGTATGAGCGCTTTAAGCGGCTAATCCCGAATACCCATAACGTTATCGCTGAATATATCCGTGCCCACCCGGACGAGTTTGTGGATTTCATCGGATAATTGGTGGGGTTTTGCAAAGAAGCGGCAAGATTTAATGAGTTGACATATCGGGAAATGTCGATATAATGATGGCATGAAACCAATTAGCCCGCTTGATGTATTTAAGGCACTTTCCAATGAAGCACGACTTCAAATTTTGGAGTGGTTAAAAGATCCTGCAGCTCATTTTGGACCCCAGGGAGGGGTTGATCTAATCGAAATCGGGGTATGCGTAAGCCAGATTACAGCTAAGCTGAATATGACCCAATCTACCACCTCTCAATACTTGTCTGTTCTGCAGCGGGCAGGGCTTGTGCATGCAACCCGGCTGGGGAAATGGACATATTACAAAAGAGATGAAACAGCATTATCCCAAATAGCCGCTTACATTCAGAAGGATCTCTAGAGAATAAAGACTGAATTCAAACATGTGAATTCAGTCTTTAAATACAAAACAAATCGATAATTCGTGATATGTAAATTATTTAATTTTTGCTCTATACATCGACATATCACGAATTGTGTGATTACAAAAGGAGCTGTTCCATGTGACCACCCCATCCAAACCTTCTGCCAGCCACGCAACCCTCGTTATCGTTGCCCATCCACATTTGGAGACATCCCGGATTAACAAGCGGTTGGCGGCCGAGATTGACGGAATAGGTAATGTTACCGTTCACCGGTTGTACGAGCGTTATCCGGACGAAAAAATCGACATAGTTCATGAGCAGGCACTGTTAACAGCTCATGAGCGTATCGTGCTTCAATTTCCATTCTTTTGGTATAGCTCGCCTGCCTTATTGAAGAAATGGATGGATGAAGTATTCGAGCATGGCTGGGCTCATGGCAAAGGGGGAGACAAACTGAATGGCAAGGAGCTTCTGATAGCGATCTCTTCCGGAGGCGCTCAAAATATGTACCAGGCAGGGGGGCTTCATAATTACTCTTACAGCGAGCTGTTGCGGCCGTTTCAGCAATCCGCTAATCTGACCGGGATGATCTACCGCCAACCTTTTGTAGTGAGCGGAATCCGTGAAGTAAATGATGAACAGCTGGAGAACTATGCCGCAGATTATGGTCTCTATGTGTCAGGTGCGACAGCTTGATTCATGAAACGGGTTCCCGGAGCTATTCACCGGAACATGCAAAAAAAACTGGACCGTCCTTTGTTAGGATGGTCCAGCTTTTTTTGTATGTGTATGTCTATTTTAAATTTAGGAAGAGAATAGCCAGGTATTATCTAGCCAACCATCCGCCATCCACGTTCAGAATGTGGCCGTTCAGGTAGTCGGAAGCAGCGGATGCCAGGAACACAGCAGGTCCTTTAACATCTTCAGCGGTTCCCCAGCGTCCGGCAGGAATCCGGTCAAGGATGGAATCGGAGCGGTTCTGGTCGGCACGGATTGGAGCTGTATTCTCCGTAGCCATGTATCCCGGAGCGATTGCGTTGATGTTCAGACCGGAGCCAGCCCATTCATTGGCAAAAGCTTTTGTCAGACCAGCTACGGCGTGCTTGCTTGCCGTGTAGCCCGGTACATTGATGCCGCCCTGATACGAGAGCATGGAGCAGATGTTGATGATTTTACCGTTGCCTCTTTCCAGGAAGTGGCGGCCGGCGATTTGCGACAGCAGGAAGACCGTGTTCTGGTTGAGGTTGATGACATCGAACCAGTCCTTTTCACTGTGGTCCTTGGCAGGTGTACGGCGGATCATACCTGCACAGTTGACAAGAATGTCAACGTGGCCTGTGAAGGCAACGGCTTCGTCGAACATGCCTTGAAGCTTGGAGTGGTCGCTCAAGTCGCAAGCGATGCTGAGTGCTTTTACGCCAAAGGCTTCAGCAGCTGCTACGGTTTCAACACTGGCATTGAGGGAAGCGGAGATAACGTCTGCGCCTGCTTCTGCAAATGCAAGGGCAATCCCTTGCCCAAGACCTTGGGCCGCACCTGTTACGATAGCTGTTTTACCTGCCAAACTGAATAAAGATGACATTTGATTATTCTCTCCTTTTAAAAAACGTTGATGAGTATCTTGAAATGGCTTAAATGTGTATTTAATTTACCCGCATTCGATGTTGATGCCTGCGTTTCGGAACTGGCTTACGGCTTCGGCCGCAAGTCCGCTGTCTGTCAGCAGCACGTCCACTTCCTGCAGTGAAGCGAATGTGCGCAGTGCAGTATGTCCGAATTTGTGATGATCGCAGACGGCGAATACCGTGCGGGCCGTTGATACTAAGGCTTGTTTAAAATCGATGAAATCACCGGTGTAAATGGACAGCCCGTGTTCAATATGAACGGCTGTAGCCGACAGAAAGGCTTTTTCTATATTAAGCTTTTGGACATAAGAGACCGCTTCGGGACCGGCCAGCATATTGCGGACCCGGTAACCTCCCGGAACGACGAGACGGATGTTATCTTTCTGAACCAGCTCGCTGATGATGTACACATCATTGGTGATGACCGTCAGCGGAATATTCTCCAGCCTCCGGGCAATTTCAAGCGTGGTACTGCCGCCATCCAGTGCAATAATATCATCCTCTGCGATATGGGCCAGCGCCAGCTGAGCAATCTCTGTTTTTTCATCGGAGTATTTATCCAGCGGATTCCTCAAGGGCAGAATGCCGAACTGATCGCTTTGAGCCAGCACGGCTCCGCCGTGGACACGCATAATCAGTCCTTGTTCCTCCAGCTTGCTTAAATCCTCGCGGATTGTTTTACCCGTGACCTGGAGCTTATCACTCAGCTCGTTCACTGTTACATCCTTCTGGTTCAGCATTACTTCCATAATCATCTCGTGTCGCCGTATCGGGTTCATCCGCCTGCCTCGTCTTTCCGTAGTTGTTTTTGTTCTATTGTAATTCCTTCATGCCTACGGGGTCCATATCATCATAACGCTTGTTGTCTCCGGCCATGCTCCAGATGAAGGTGTAGTTGTGTGTACCTACGCCGCTGTGGATCGACCAGCTTGGAGAAATTACCGCCTGTTCATTGTGCATTACGATGTGACGGGTCTCTGTAGGCTCGCCCATGAGGTGGAACACAATGGAATCATCCGGAAGGTCGAAATAGAAGTAAGCTTCCATCCGGCGCGGGTGAGTGTGGGATGGCATTGTATTCCACATGCTGCCCGGTTTCAGCTGGGTCATACCCATAACGAGCTGAGCACTTTGCACACCATTGGTGTGAATGAAGCGGTGAATGGTACGTTCATTGGAGTTTTCCAGGCCGCCCATTGCGCCGGATTCGGATTCAGCCAGCGTAGTTTTGGTAGTAGGGTAAGATTGATGTGCAGGCGCTGAGTTCAGGTAGAACTTTGCAGGCTTTACGCTGTCAGCGCTTTTGAAAATAACATCTTTGGCGCCTTGTCCAACGTACAGACATTCCTTGTAATCTATTTCATATTCTGTTCCGTCTACAACAACTGATCCCTTGCCTCCGACATTGATAACACCCAGTTCGCGGCGTTCGAGGAAGTAAGTAACTCCAAGCTCTTTCAGGTCAGTAGTGAGCACGACATCTTTATTTACGGGATTAGCACCGCCGACGATCATTCGGTCTTCGTGGGTCAGGACAAGCTTCAGTTCATCCGGCGCAAAAATGACAGGAATGTGGAACTCCTTGCGCAAGCGTTCTGTGTCAAATTGCTTAACTTCATTAGGATGGGATGCGAAACGTCTTTCCATTGAATATTCAATCTCCTTCGCAAACATATTTTCGTTCGTATAGGTACAATTTAATCCATATAAGTTCATTTAGCAAGTGATAATCTTTTTTAGTGTGTTTATTTTAGTTCATTTATTGCGTTTTGGCGTTGCCATATGAACTGAAAGCGTGCACAATAGAATTGGAAAGAGAATGGATTTCCAGTATGAGGATTCTGCCGCAGCGGAGCTGATGAGAACAGGGAGGAACGTACCCATGAGGTATATTACAGGTGGTAAACGCAGTTCCGGGAATGGATTCAGCACCATAATGTAATAAGATACGAGCTCAGTAGGTATGGACTTTCCAGACGCGTGCCATAACATATTAAAATTCAAGAAATCTGGAGGGAGAACGAAAGTGGGAGAACTTAAGGCTGCACCGGGCCCATATCAGGCCCGCCAAAAGGAAATTATCTATAATATCGCTAACCGGGCTGAACAGCGTCCATTGATGGACAGCGGGCTGTGGTTCCATGATGATGTCCGGAATAACTTTTATTATGCATCTTACCTTTTTGCTGCGGCGGTGGATCCTGGTTTGGAGCTGCCTTTTGAGCGGGCGGAGGCCAAACGCAAAGCAGAGGCCGTGATGCTCGAAACCGTGCTGCTGCAGAACCGGCAGCCTGGAACTCTATTATACGGCCATTGGCCGCTGGGACTGCATCCTCTGCCGCGTGAAGCAGCGCCGCATGAGCTGCCGGTGGAGATCATGGGCAGCCTGTTGGTCTGGTTCTTCAAGCAATACGGGAGCAGACTGAATGCCGGACTGCGGATTGCGTTTCACACGGCAATCGGACATATCTACCGCAGCGGCTTCTATCGTAAGCCGGTGGTTCACTTTGGACATCATGAGGCCAAATATACGGCAGCAAAGCTAATCTTCGGCAGGCTGTTCGATGATGAGGAACTGCTGGCAGACGGGCGCCAGAGCCTGGAGAATACACTGGCGTATATCCGGGAGAAGGGAATGCCGGAGTACGGCAGCCTGCCCTGGTTCTGGCACTGGGTGCAGGCATTCACCTGTGCCTGGTCGCTGGAGGAAGACAAAGAGATTAAAGACACGCTTGGAGAAATGCTGGATTACCTGTGGAATGAACGGGGACAATTCTATCTGCAGGGAGCCTGGGCTGGTGCGCATTCCCGGGGCTGGCCGCATGACGTTCCGGCGGATGGCAACGTACTCCATGACTATGTGCAATTTGGGGATTTCCAGCTGCCGCAGAGTATGCCGCGTACGGAATATGCCGGGTTCCTGTTCTATGAAGCTCCTGCTCAGGTGCGGGCTGCCGCAGTGAACCGCCAGACTCCGGTGGAAGTCACCAAGGTGACGCAAAAAGTCATGCCAGTAGATCCGAACCCGCAGCCGCTGATTCACTCCTATGTGTATATTACCGGGAGCTTCGCTGCTGGTGGTCTATGGGAGCGGGTAGAGGAGTTCGACAATGAGCAGCTCCGCTGGGTCTTTTCACTGCCAGTGTCTCCTGAGTATGCCGTGAACCGGCTCTACTTCTTCCATCCCGGCCAAGGCCATCACGAAGGTGATCCCCGCCATCAGAGCCGATATATGGAGGTGCTGTATCACCGGAGCACCATCCTCTCTTTATTCCCTGTACCGGAGGGTGAAGCAGACACGATAATTGGCGTACTGCCCAAAGGCGAGTGGGTGAAGGAGTCCTCTGCGCTGTTCGGCAAGGCGGGTGATGTCTATTTTGCCGTGTACCTTTCCCGCGGTTACCAGCTTATTGACCGGGAAGCTTATCTCGAAGTGTCAGCCCAAGGGATGCCGGGCGGTGTAGTTGTCGAGGCTATCAGTGTCAAGGAGGCGGCGGATCGGGGGATCGGCGATCTTATGTTGTTTGCAGCAGAACGGGCAGCACATGCACCCTTTTTTGAGACAGGAGCCATCTTGTCCGTTCAATATGACAATATTGAAGGAGAGCAGTTGCAATTAAGCACAGGCGAACAAATGACAACGCAAGCGCTGCTGAACGGCAGCCCGATCTCCTTGGAGCACTATACCGTTAGCGGCAATTAATCGGAAATTCTGGAATTGCCAAAGAACCCGCAGGCAGGATGTGAGCCTATGCGGGTTCTTTTTAGATTATACCCTCATGTTGCAGGGGCTCTTATTTGTCTGTACGTGCCCGTTATCCTGTATCCTTTCCACCGTAAGCGTCATTGGAATTGTCTACACGATATGGGATCTTATCACCGTCATACTGCAACCCGTCCGATTCATAATCCTGCCTCCATTTGCCTAAAAACTGGTTATCCTTTACAGTTGAAATAACGATGTCTTTCTGCACAAGGTTGCAAATCACCAGACCAGGGATACCGGAAAGAATCATCATTCAATACAGGGAGGTTATTCAATTGATTGCTACACTGCAAGCAGCCCCAATGGGGGCAACTGCAACGTTTGAACGCCATTACAAGCAACCGGTGGACAAGGTATGGGCGATGCTGACGGATAATGAGCTGCTGGCTAAGTGGTTTCCTGAGTTAAGAGCCCTGGACTTATCGGCAGGAGGAAGCATGATATTTGACATGGCGGACGGCAGCTCAATAGTCATGGAAATTAAGGATATCAAGGTAAACTCCATTCTGGAGTATGTCTGGGGAAATGACAGCGTGCGTTTTGAATTAAATCCCGATGGAGATGGCACCAGGCTGCTGCTGATCGAGAGCATCAGTGAAATTACCAGTCATACGGCCAAAGACCTCTCCGGCTGGCATGTCTGTCTGGATGTAATAGGCGTACTTCTGGACGGGGAGGAACTGCGGAACCGCAAGAAGGTATGGGAGCAATGGTTCACGGAGTATACCCGGCTGGTGGATGAATTCAGGTTCACCCGCACAAACAGGGGATAAGGTTCAATGAAATGCGCGTCCATGTTATAATATTCAGGAGCATTCATACGAGACTGAATTTATCCCTGTAATGACTTATTGGAGGAGTAGCGTGGCAAAAGCGAAGGTGGCCAAACGGCCGACAAGAGATGAATTTGTGCTGGAGGAAATTGGCAATCAACTGACAGAAGCCATGCAGGAGGTCTCTGAGATTTTATTGACCGTCTGGGGCAAAGAGGAGCAGGTCCGTGGAACGATCGTTGGCATGGACTCGCGTACCGGCAAGGTGCATGTGAGTTTTAATGAGGAACTGTTCAAGGTTCCATTTATGGACATAATGGCCTTGGATTACCCGAGAGATTAGCAGGTAAGCAGATAGAGTGCAGCCGAAAGGTCGATGAATGATGCAAATCACCAAAACGAACGCCATGCGGATTCTTGATACCCGAAAAATAGCCTATGAGGTTCATCAGTACGACAACGAGGACGGCCAGATTCATGGAACTGCGGTAGCTGAAAAAGTGGGTCTGCCGCCTGAAACGGTCTTTAAAACGCTTGTCGCGCATAACGGACCGAACCTGTATGTGTTTGTCATTCCGGTGGCTGAAGAGCTTGATTTGAAAAAAGCCGCCAAGGCAGCTGGTGAAAAAAAGATTGAGATGCTCCCGGTGAAGGATCTGCTGAAATGGACCGGCTACGTGCGCGGTGGCTGTTCTCCGGTAGGGATGAAAAAGCTCTATCCGACCTTTATCGACAGCAGTGCCGAGACGCTGGCAACCATGGCGGTGAGCGGCGGGAAGATCGGGATGCAGATGGAGCTGGCACCCGAGCAGCTCGCCGGAGCTATAGGCGCTAAATTCAGCGAGCTGATTAAGTGAGGTTCCAGATAAAGTCTCCAACCAAAAAGCAGTGGCCGATGAAAGGATTCATCCGGTCCACTGCTTTTTGCTGTTCAAAGGGTTACCCTCCAATTAGAAACGGGCGGCGAGGTAGCCCAAATATTCCTTTAGTGCCGTCCCGGTATTATTTATTGCACCGGGGGATGGAGTGAATCTGGCTAAATAGAGTCGCCGATCAAGGCTAACGGTATAATCCGTCGGATACGCCAGCGGTAAAAGCCCGTTATTCTTAAAATGGATCATGGCACGGGGCATATGAAATGCCGAGGTAACCAGAATCGGGTGGCTGAGTCCCTTGCTTTTCATGAGGAGCTTTGTATAGGCGGCGTTCTGCTCCGTATTCAGTGACCGGTTCTCGGTCAGAATATCGGTCTCCGGGACACCGAGGCCCATTAGCTGCCGCTTGGCGATATTCGCTTCGTTTCCGCTGTCTGCAAATACTTGGCCGCCGGAGAACAGGATCGGCAGTCCCGTCTCGCGGTACAACCGCACTGCGGTCAGCAGCCGGTTCGCCGCCGAACCGTACAAATTGCCTTCCCCGTCGATATCAGGAGTTCCCGAGGTGGCTCCCCCGCCCAGGACGACGATTACATCGCCTTGAATCAGCTCGGGTTTGTCATACTGCCGTTCCAGGCTGCCCATCAGCAGATCACCGATCAAGGGAGTCATGGAGAGGTAGAGCAGGATAGTAATGCCGAACAGGACCAGTGACGGACGGCGGCTCTGCCGCCACAGCCAGATTGTCACACCCAGGAGCAGTACGACGAAGAGACCTGGCGGAAGCACGAAGCTGTAGACGGATTTTATGAAATAAATCAACGAATTCACCTCATTATGTATAATTGCTGCACATATTGTACCATGTTCAGTGGAAGCAGGCCTAGCGCCTTTGGATGCATAGGAGTCTGCTTTCCCGTGAACATCGGTTGATTTTGTGCCACTAAGCACGTACTATTATGGTATTACTTAGGGTTCGAAGGAGTGTAGTCTGTGCTGGAGCTTGGTTTTGATGATCCGGAGAAGCTGGTGGCAGTGGCACATGCGTTGTCGACCCGCTCCCGGGTTGATATTCTCCATTTATTAAATTCCCGGAATTTGAATGTGATTGAAATTGCTGAAGCGCTGAAGCTGCCGGTGTCCACGGTGGCCAACAATGTGAAGGTGCTTGAAGCGGCGCGGCTGATTAATACCGAGCTGCTGCCAGCTTCCCGCGGGGCGATGAAGGTCTGCAGCCGCAATTACGACGATATACATATTGCTTTGAATGAGGAAAAAGCTGCCCCTAAAGGGGCTGTACGTGTATACGAAATTGAGGTACCCATTGGACATTACAGCGATTGCGACGTGTCACCTACCTGCGGCATGGCCGATGCCGAAGAGATGCTAATCCGTGAGGATGAGCCCTCCGGCTTTTACCATCCCAGGCATATAGGCGCTCAGATTATCTGGTTCCGTAAGGGCTATCTCGAATATTTGCTTCCGCTGGAGGTGCCGAAGGGGGCGAGAGTCGAAACGCTGGAGCTATCGATGGAAATATGCTCGGAAGCCCCCAATTACGACAATAACTGGCCATCAGATATATCGGTCTGGATCAACGGGGTGAAGATTGGCATGTGGACAAGTCCCGGCGACTTCGGCGGCCGGCGGGGCAAGTTGAATCCGGTCTGGTGGAGCGATTCCTCCACACAATATGGCCTGCTTAAGACGTGGCGGATCGACATGGACAAGACCATGCTGGATATGGAAAAAGTATCGGATGTGAGCCTAAGCCAGCTTAATCTGGCACAAAGCCCGAAAATCCGGCTGAGGATCGGTGTCAGCCCGGATTCGGTCCATCAAGGCGGGGTCAATCTGTTCGGGCGGGGTTTTGGCGACTATGCGCAGGAAATCATGATGAAGCTGAGCTTTACACGGGACGAAGAAGAACCGGACCATTAGATACAGATAATCTGTAACTAATGGTTTTTTTACGGTTAACAAGATCAAAAAACAATATGAAAGCGTTGACGTAACGTGTTTATCTTCTTATAATCGGTATTAAATACAAGAAAGCAGAAACAAAACAAAAAAACCGTTTTTAATAGAGGTATTTGAGAGGACAGGTGTTTCACATGACTACTAAAGCATATATCCCCAATTATCCAAGACCACAATTTGTACGCAAGGCATGGCTTGATCTAAACGGAGAATGGAGTTTCAGCTTCGATGATGCCAATAGCGGTGAGGCAGAGGAATGGTATGCAACGTTTCCGGACGCCCGGCTGATTACGGTTCCTTTTACTTATGAGACTATCGCCAGCGGCATCGGTATTCAGGAATTCCACCCCAATGTCTGGTATGAGAGAACACTGGAGCTTCCGGCAGAAAATACCGGCCAAAGGGCGATTCTGCATTTTCAGGGCGTTGATTACCGGGCGAAATGCTGGGTGAATGGTTCCTATGTCGGCCAGCATGAAGGCGGATACGCCGCATTTTCCTTTGACATTACTCCATTTGTGACATATGGTGCTGCCAACCGGATTGTGCTCAAAGCGGAGGACAGTATGGACTGCACTCAGCCCAGGGGCAAGCAGCGCTGGGTAGCCGACAATTTTGAATGCTTCTACGTGCAGACGACTGGAATTTGGAAACCGGTCTGGCTGGAATGTGTTAGTGAAGCCCGGATTGATTCCGTGAAAATGACGCCTGATATCGACCGGCACATGATCCGTTTCGAATTTCGGTTTACAGGTCTTAAGAAAGGAATGGACCTGACACTCGATTCGCTGATTACCCTGAAAGGACGGCAGGTGAAACGGTTCAGCCTGAGTGCTGACCGCGATCTGGTGAGCATTGAAGTAGACGTATGGCATGAAGCGGGAGGTCCATGGATGCAATCCCTGTGGTCACCGGAGGCCCCGAATTTGTATGACGTTGAGTTTAAGCTGCTTCAGGGATCAGAGACCGTAGACCATGTGTACTCATATTTCGGGATGCGCAAAATATCTATTGAAAACGGACAGATTCTCCTCAACAATAGACCACTCTACCAGCGCCTGATTCTGGATCAGGGGTACTGGAGTGAGAGTCATTTGACACCCCCTAATGAACAGGCACTAATCGACGACATCGAGCGGATCGCGGAAATGGGCTACAATGGTCTCCGCAAGCATATGAAAATCGAGGATGCACGGTTTTTGTATTGGTGTGATGTGAAAGGGATGTTGGTATGGTCAGAGATGGCGGCTACCTATGAATTTAATGACCTCGCCGTTGAACGCTTCACCCGGGAATGGCTGGAAATTGTGCCACAGCAGTACAATCATCCTTGCATCATCACCTGGGTTCCGTTCAACGAATCATGGGGAGTTCCTGCCATTGCCAACGATGTCAGACAGCAGAAATTCACGGAAGGCATCTACCACTTGACCAAAACTATTGATCCTTACCGTCCCGTTATAACCAATGACGGCTGGGAGCACACAGTTTCGGATATTCTGACACTGCATGATTATGTAGAAGCTGGAGAACAATTCCTGGCTGCATACACCGACAAGACTTCCATCGTGGATAATGGCATCTCCTTCAATAACTTCAAATTCGCCTGGGCCGAAGGTTACGCCTATAAAGGCCAGCCGGTTATTGTCAGTGAGTTCGGCGGCATTGCCTTTCAGACGGAGAGCGGCTGGGGCTATGGAAATCAGGTGAAGACAGAGCAGGAGTTCCTGGAGCGCTTCCAGACAATTACTGCGGCGATCAAAGCAACGCCATACATCAGCGGCTACTGCTACACCCAGGTCAGCGATGTACAGCAGGAAGTGAATGGCCTATTGACGGAGGACCGCAAGCCCAAGGTTCCGCTCGAAAAGATCCGTAAGATCAATCTGAGTTAAGTTCGTCTATAGTGAATATTGTCCACGGAAGACGGTTTTCAATTCGTTCGCTGAATTGGAGCCGTCTTTTCATCTTTTCCGGTATGTACAGGATTCTAAAAAAAACTTGAAAGCTCTACTAGGGCGGTCGGCTGGAAGATAAAGCGCTGCTGGAAAAACTTGCAAGGTTCTTGCATCTATTCCATTTCGCTTTGTGCTCCAGCATGGTTCTAAATTGATAACCATAGGAACATGATCTGGTCAGCACAACCCGAAACTCATCGATTATATAAGTAACATATGATACTATTAACATATATTCTGAAGCGGAGGTGCTTGCGAAATGTCAATCAATCACGCAATTCTTGGACTGCTGAGCGGCAAGCCCATGACCGGATATGACCTTAAGAAGCTTATACAGGAATCCTCATTCCTCTATTGGTCCGGCAACAACAATCAAATTTATAAAGCGCTGGTAGAGCTGCTGAACGAGGGTTTCGTTACAAATAAGGTCCATCATCAGGGCAGCTTGCCTTCAAAGAAAATCTACACTGTTACTCCAGCCGGTCTCGCTGAGCTTCGGCAATGGGTCCTCTCACCCCCGGAGCCGCCTGAGTTCAAGAAGACTTTTCTTATTCAGCTCGCCTGGGCGGATCTTCTGAATACAGATGAATTAAACTTTTTGCTGGCGGGCTATGAGCAGGAAGTGCACACACAGTTATTACTGCTGGAGGGCCAGGCGGCCAGAATTTCTTTTGGACAGGAGTGTAACCGCAGGGGGATCACGCTATGGAAGCTGATTCACAGCAATCTGGTTTCAACCTATACCCATGAATTGGTGTGGCTTGGGCAATTGCGGCAAGAGCTTGGACTAACTTAGCGTATGCTCCCGAAGCGAGTTTAATTGTGTAGATTGTACAGGGAAATGCTTCATAATACTTTTAGGAGGTAGATTGTTTGAACATTCAAATGATTGAAAAAGAAGGGCAGGGGTATATTCTTTGCAGCCCCGGTGTTCAGCCGCTGCGAACAGAACAGGATGTGCTCGACCTTGTCTCCGCATGCTTTGAACATAACAACTATAAGCTGCTGCTTCACGAAGGAGCGCTCACTGAACAATTTTATAATCTCAGAACTGGCTTGGCAGGTACAGCTTTGCAGAAATTTATCAATTATCATATCAGGGCTGCTGCCGTAATACGTACCGAAGAGACAGCTCAAGGCAGATTCAAAGAGCTTGTAACTGAAATGAACAAAAGCAATGCCTTCCGGGTGTTTGGGAGTGAGGCCGAGGCAGAAGCCTGGCTGCTTGATGAGAGATGACACGCGATGTGATTCATGGTACGGCAAAAGGAATACTATAGCCCATAACGAAAGGCAGATTACGGGGATACGGGAACGGGAGCTTCAAGCCCGATCAGGCGCCGTATTACACGGACAACCAGAAGGTGGCTGAGCAGACGAATAATAGGGTCAGACGAAGAATGTCCCCATTGCCATTTCTGGCAGAATAGGGCGTTCTTTTTTTTGCGAAAGAGGTGGAGAAGCCAAGCAAATAGAACACCATTTAAGGGTACGGACAGGGGAATGGCGGGGAGGCTGGCAGTCCAATCAAAGAAATCTTGCAGGAACCATTCGTTGTCAGCTATGCAATTTAAGCAATTGACAACATTTATGGATGGGTTTAACATATAAATTGCTCATAGGAAATTCCAAAAAAAGGCATGATCAGGTGAGGGAATATGGATGTCTGAGGCTGATTTTGAATACCAGGAGAAGATTAGAAGACTTGCTGTGAAGATTGTGAAGCATTACCGGGGGAAGGGCCCGGAGAACGTGAAGGTGAAGCTGGATAGCGAGTCACAGATCACAATTGAAATCAGGGGGATTCTCTCCAGTCTGTCGGAAATTCTGTTCAAGGAAGGTGCGGCTGATCTCGTAACGGAGTACTGGAAGGTGCTGAAGCCTTATTTAGAACGCGGTTTTATGGAGGAAATGATAGAGACGATAGGCTCCGGGTTTTCCTATTCTTGGCGACTTTGCAATTTGTATCATGAAGACAGGACGGTCATTATACAACTTAATAAATCGGTTTGATTAAAGAGAAAGGACCCTGGTCTCTTCGCTTTTTAATAAGCCCGTACACAGCATATGAAATAAGTATGTTTTGTATTGGCTTATTTTTTATTGCAATTATTGTGCAACAATTCACAAGGAGAGGTGAAATCGGATGGGAAATAAAGTATTGACTGTCTGCCCATATTGCGGCAGCGGCTGCCAGCTGTATTTGCTGGTCGAGAATGGACAGGTCGTGGGCGCAGAGCCTGCGGATGGGCGGACGAATGAGGGAAACCTCTGTCTGAAAGGTCACTACGGCTGGGATTTCCTGAATGATCCGCAGCTGCTGACCTCCCGCCTCCGCAAGCCAATGATCCGCAAGGAGGGAGTTCTTCAAGAGGTTACCTGGGAAGAGGCTATTCAGTTCACCGCAGAGAAGCTGACAGCGATCAAGGAGAAATACGGGCCGGATGCGATTATG
Organism: Paenibacillus sp. P3E; assembly: GCF_001909045.1. Taxonomy (NCBI): domain Bacteria; kingdom Bacillati; phylum Bacillota; class Bacilli; order Caryophanales; family Paenibacillaceae; genus Paenibacillus; species Paenibacillus sp. P3E. Next base: position 25,195 of record NZ_LVWH01000205.1, read on the forward strand.
GGTACAGGCTCGGCCAGAGGACCGGGAAATGAAGCAAACTATGTGATGCAAAAGTTCATGAGAGCGGCGATAGGGACGAATAATATTGACCACTGTGCCCGAGTCTGCCATGGACCATCCGTTGCGGGACTGACCTATTCGCTGGGAGACGGGGCCATGTCGAATTCTATCCCGGAAATTGAAGACACCGATCTGCTGCTGATTTTTGGATATAATGCTGCCGTTACCCATCCGATTGTGGCGAGAAGAATTGTAAAAGCCAAGCAGAAGGGGGCAACGCTGATCGTCGCTGACCCCCGGATGACCGAATCGGCACGGATTGCGGACACCTGGCTGCCGCTGAAGGGTGGATCGAATATGGCGCTTGTGAACGCTTTTGGCCATGTGCTTGTGGAGGAGGAGCTATATGACAAGGATTATGTGTCTGATTTCGTAGAGGGGTTTGAAGAATACAAGGCGAATGTGCAGAAGTATACGCCCGAATATGCGGAGAGCATTACCGGTGTGCGGGCGGCTGATATCCGCAAGTCCATGCGTCAATATGCCAAGTCCGATAAGGCGATGATCCTCTACGGCATGGGGGTGTGCCAGTTTGCCCAGGCGGTGGATGTGGTTAAGGGGCTGGCTTCACTGGCGCTTCTGACCGGTCATTTCGGGAGAGCGAGTGTCGGGATTGGTCCGGTGCGCGGTCAAAACAACGTGCAGGGCTCCTGTGATATGGGCGCACTGCCTAACGTCTATCCCGGCTATCAGTCCGTAGAGGACGCAAAGCTACGCAAGAAATTCGAGAAGGCCTGGGGCACATCTCTGCCGGATAAAACAGGCTATCGCCTGACAGAGGTACCGCACCTCATCCTGAAAGAACACAAGATTAAGGCCTATTACATTTTCGGAGAAGATCCGGTGCAGAGCGACCCGAATGCCGCCGAGCTGCGGGAGGCGCTGGATCAGCTGGAGCTGGTGATTGTCCAGGATATCTTCATGAACAAAACAGCGTTACATGCCGATGTGATTCTGCCCGCCACCTCCTGGGGGGAGCATGACGGTGTTTATTCCTCAGCAGACCGGGGATTCCAGCGCATCCGAAAAGCAATTGAGCCCCCTGGCGGGGTGAAACCGGACTGGCAGATCATCAGCGAAGTATCTACGGCCATGGGTTATCCAATGGCTTATAAGAATTCCGAGGAAATCTGGGATGAGATGAGGAAGTTGTGTCCGAGTTTTGCCGGAGCCAGCTACAGGAAGATGGAAACACAGGGTGATGTTCAATGGCCCTGTCCTTCCGAGGATCACCCGGGTACGCCTTATTTATACAAGGGGAACCGATTTACCACGCCGAACGGCAAAGGGCAGCTATTTGCGTGTGAATGGAGAGCGCCGCTGGAGCAGCCGGATGTCGAGTATCCCTTGACACTCTCCACCGTCCGCGAAGTTGGGCATTACTCGGTACGGACGATGACCGGCAATTGCCGTGCGCTCAGCCAGCTGTCTGATGAGCCCGGCAATATCCAGATCAGTCTGGAGGACGCGGCGGAATATGGCATTGAGAACGGCCACTTGGTACGCGTCATTTCCCGTCGGGGGAAAATCATGGCCAGGGCGCAGGTCAGTGGCCGGACCAAGCAAGGTGCTACTTACATGACCTATCATTTCTGGATCGGAGCCTGCAACGAGCTGACGGCTGACTATCTGGATCCTGTCTCCAAAACACCGGAATACAAATACTGTGCGGTCCGGGTCGAAGCGATCGCCGACCAGGCCAAGGCCGAGGCGCTCATCCGGAAGCAATACGCGGAGCTGAGAAAGCAGATGATGGTAGGGGCGATGCAGGAATGAACCACGTACACTCCAATTCGCTGGTCATTGCCGAAGCGGCCAAATGCATCGGCTGCAAGGCCTGTGAGCTGGCCTGCTTCGCGGTGCATAACCGTGACAACGGTGTAGGCTCCACTGTGGGTACAGTCACCATGCCGGTTGTACCCCGCTTGTATGTGATCCGAACAGACAGCTTCACGATGCCGGTTCAATGCCGGCAGTGCGAGAACGCCCCTTGTGCGGGAGCCTGTCCGGTCCAGGCTATCCGTCAGAAGGATGGGGTCATTGTTATCGACGCGGATGCCTGCATTGGCTGCAAGGCCTGTGCCTTGGCCTGCCCGTTCGGAGCGATCAGCCTATACAAAGCCTACAGCGGAGGTGCGGAGCTGCCGCAACCGCTGCTGCAGGAACGCCGTGACAGCAAGCTGCAGCGCAAAACCCGAATCATTGCCTACAAATGTGATCTCTGCAGGAATATCGAAATGCCCGGGGCTGTGGCCGGGGAGCTGGGGGCAAGCGGCAGAGATTCTTCAGTCACAGCCGTTCAAGGCCGCGAACCCTTCCCCGCTTGTGTTGCCGTCTGTCCGGAAGATGCGTTGAGGCTGGTCAAGGTGGGTTCGGGCAATCCACTTAGTCAGCACAGAGAAGGGATGACCTGCGATGTTATTCAGTGAACCCATCATTAAGATTGATCCTGAGCTGTGCACCGGCTGCCGCCGATGTGCGGCAGTCTGTCCGGTGGATGCCATCATCGGCGAACCGGGCAAGCCCCAGGAAGTGGATGCCCACCGCTGTGTGGTGTGCGGCCAGTGCGTGCAGATCTGCACCGTCTATGCTGCAGACAGCCTGGAGTCCGGGGATACCCTTAAGAATAAACGGCTTCAAAGAGGACAGCTCCCAAGTGTACGAGAGCCTTTGTTCGCGGCCTATTCCGCGGGTCAAGTGCCGGAGGTCAAGCGTGCGCTGGCCGATTCTGCACTTTATAAGGTGGTGCAATGCGCACCGGCTATCCGCGTCTCGCTGGCTGAGGAATTCGGCCTGCCCATGGGTACACTGACACCGGGCAAGATGGCTGCGGCGCTGCGGCATCTGAAGTTTGACCGGATTTATGATACGAATTTTGGTGCGGATGTAACCATTATGGAGGAGGGCACGGAGCTGATCGGAAGGGTCATGTCTGGAGAGCTGCTGCCCATGTTCACCTCCTGCTGCCCCGCCTGGGTCAAGCATGCGGAGACGGCAGCGCCGGAGCTGCTTGACCACTTGTCGAGCTGTAAGTCACCAATGCAAATGGTTGGTGCGCTGGTCAAAACCTACGGAGCGAAGCAGAACGGGGTAGATCCTGCAAAGATTTATAGTGTAGCGGTCATGCCCTGCACCTGCAAGGAATTTGAGTGCAGCCGCGAAGAAATGGAGGTTGACGGGCTCCGGGAGGTTGATGTGGTGATTACCACCCGCGAACTGGCACAGCTGATTAAGGATGCAGGAATTGATTTTGTGAATCTGCCGGATGAGCCGTTCGATTCGCCGCTGGGCATATATTCCGGGGCAGGCTCGATATTCGGCGTTACCGGCGGGGTGATGGAAGCGGCCATCCGTACCGGCTATGAGCTGGTGACGCACGAGACGATCCCGAATCTGCAGCTGGATTTTGTCAGGGGTGAAGAAGGGCTTCGTACGGCAACGGCTAAGCTTGGCGATCTGGAGCTGAGGGTTGCCGTGGTCGCCGGTTTGAAATATGTGTCTGAAATTCTGAAACAGGTGAAGGAAGGCACCTCCCCTTATCATTTTATTGAAGTGATGGGCTGCCCAGAAGGCTGTGTCAGCGGTGGCGGACAACCCAAGCTACTGCTGGAAACATTGCGCAAGAAAGCCTATCAGGCCAGAAAAAGCTCGGTCTACCGCCATGATTCCCATCAGCAGGTGCGAAAATCACATGAGAATCCGGCCATTATTAAGCTGTACAAGGATTTCCTGGGTGAGCCGCTGGGCCATGTATCTCATCACCTGTTGCATACGACGTTCCATTCCAGGGAGAAAATGTCACCAAACCAAGCACTAGGTGTGAAGGAGGACTAATATGAACAGTTTTGTCATTGCCGATCCCGGACTCTGCATTGGCTGCCATACTTGTGAAGTGGCCTGTGTGGCTGCCCATTCCGCAAATAATATGTTCCTGCAGCAGGAAGAGAATCCGGACTTTTATCCCCGTCTGAGGGTAACGGAAACCGATCAGGTCACCGCCCCGGTGCAGTGCCGCCATTGCGAGGATGCTCCATGCGCCAATGTGTGTCCCAATGGTTCAATAACGAATAATAGTAGTAGTATCTCGATCAACCAGGATACCTGTATCGGCTGCAAGACTTGCATGCTGGTCTGTCCTTACGGGGCCATTGCCATGGTTCCGGCGTCCCGGGATGGACAGCGGCAGATCCAGGCCGGACTGCGCTCGAACGAGAGCGGAGTCTGGGCGCGGAAGGAGCGGCTGGTTGCCAGTAAATGTGATCTGTGCGATGAGAGTGGCAACGGTCCGGAATGCGTGCGGATTTGTCCCACACATGCGCTTCAGCTGGTGGTCCCCGGGAATGTGACGGAGAGCATCGCTGCCAAAAGAACAGCCAGTGCGCAGACACTGCAGCAGTTCGGCGGACTCATCCGGTTCTGAAATCATTTACCCTAGAAAGCATGGTGAATATCTTGTCTAATGCCTTGGCCGATTCCTTTGGCCGAATACACAATTATGTGCGCATCTCAGTAACGGACCGCTGCAATCTATCCTGTGAGTACTGTAAACCGGACCAGGCAGCCGCAGCTTCTTCACCGCAGCCGCTCACTTTTGACGAAATCAGTTCAGTGGTAGCTGTGCTTGCGGATATGGGCGTCACTAAGGTACGGCTTACCGGTGGCGAACCGCTGCTGCGGCCACGGATCGAGGAGCTGGTGGCCCGTCTTCATGATATAGGCGGCATTGAACGCATAGGGCTCACAACCAACGGAATGCTGCTGGCTTCCAAGGCAAGAGCGCTGCGCGGAGCCGGCTTGACCGACGTCAATATCAGTCTGGATTCCCTTCAGCCGGAACGCTTTGCAAGGATTACCGGGGGAGGGGATGTCGGCCGGGTGCTCCATGCCATTAGCGCCAGCCTGGAAGCCGGTATTGAACGCGTGAAGGTTAATGTGGTCTTAATGCACGGGGTAAATGACGATGAAATCGAATCCTTTCTGCAGATGACCAACAAATATCCGCTGGACATCCGGTTCATTGAATATATGCCGATCGGCCGGAAGAATGAAGGCTGGAAAGCGGGATATATGCCGCTCAGCGGGATTCTGGATCGCTGTTCCAGAGCGGGCTGGGCTTATGATCCGGTGCCGCCTGAAGCCGCGAACGGGTCTTCCCTTGAACATGGTTTATCCACAAGCGCAACAGATTCGGGGCCGGCCCGTTATTACCGGATTGCTGGAGCAGCAGGGAAATTCGGATTGATTGACCCGGTCAGCAAGCATTTCTGCATGACCTGCAACCGGCTGCGCATCACCGCCAGTGGCCATGTCAAACCGTGCCTCTTCTGGAATGACGAATGGAATGTAAGACCTTACATCGGGAAGGATGAACTCTTGAAGCAATTGTTCCTGCGGTCGCTTGAGAACAAGCCGGTGCGGCATGAAATGCTCGGGGGGCTTAAGGCGGACGGTTCATACCATCCGCTGCAGGAGAGTACAATCCGCCAGATGTCACAGATTGGCGGGTGAAGCAGGGATGACGGATCATACGGCTTACCGTATTGAGAGTGATTCACTTGGCAGCCTGTCCGTTCCGCAGGATGCCTATTATGGGATTCATACCGCGCGGGCGAAGGATAATTTCAGGGCCGGAGGCCGTCCGGCGAACCTTTTGCTGCTGCGGGCGATCGTTCGGGTCAAACAGGCGGCAGCGGAGGTGAACGGGCGAATCCATGCCTTGCCGCTGAAAAAGGCACAGGCCATTCTTGAGGCCTGCAGGGAGATTCTGGAGGGCCGGCTGGATGCACATTTGATCGTCGATGCCTATCAAGGGGGAGCAGGGACCAGCAGCAATATGAATGTGAACGAGGTTATTGCTAACCGTTCGATTGAGCTGCTGGGCGGGGTGAAGGGCGATTATAGCATCATCCATCCGATTGATGATGTGAACCTCCATCAATCGACGAATGACGTCTATCCAACAGCGCTGCGCATTGCTGTCATTCCGCTTCTGCGGCAGCTGTCGGAAGAGCTGGCTGCACTCCAGGAAGCATTCCAGGCGAAGGAACGTGAGTATGCGGACCTGCTGAGACTTGGGCGGACTCAGCTGATGGATGCACTGCCCATCCTGGCCGGGCAATCCTTCGGCGCCTGCGCCAAGGCAACTGCGCGCGACCGCTGGCGGCTGTACAAGTCAGAGGAGCGGCTGAGGGAGATTAACATCGGGGGAACGGCTGTGGGTACAGGAATGAATGCGCCGCTTGATTACATTTATGCCATGGCTGATGTACTGCGTGAGCTCACGGGACTGGGTCTTTACCGCAGTGATTTCCCGATGGATACGACGCAGAATATGGATGTGTTCGTGGAAGTGTCGGGCCTGCTTAAGGCCGCAGCGGTGAATCTGCTGAAGATCTCCAGTGATTTTCGGCTGCTGTCCTCCGGTCCAGCCGGAGGAATAGGGGAATATATTCTGCCGGCGGTGCAGGCGGGGTCTTCCATCATGCCCGGGAAGGTGAATCCAGTGATTGCCGAAATGCTAGGCTCCGTGGCAATGCGGGTGATCGCTAATGATACGGCTGTGACTTTGGCAGCCGCAAGCGGTCAACTGGAGCTGAACGCGTTTACCCCTGTGCTGGCTGAGGCCCTGCTGGAATCCCTGGAGCTCCTGCTTCGCGGCGTTCCACTGTTCCGGGAACGCTGTCTCAGCAGCCTCATACTGGATGAAGCCCGCTGCCGGGAGCATGTGGAGCGTTCAGGGGTGATGGCTGCAGCAACAATAGCTTATCTTGGCTATGACACCGCTTCCGAGCTTGCCAAGGCAGCGGCTGCTTCCGGGCGTCCCCTGGAACAGCTTCTGCTGGAGGGCGGATGGATGACTGGGAAGCAGATTCATAAGGTGCTGCATCCGCTTGAAGTGACCAAGCCAGGGATACCCGGCCGGTCACAGTGGACAGTTCGGAATATGGAAGGAGGTTTAAGCCAGGATGAGCTTGAATGATACTCCGCGAGGAGAAAGACCGCATATCGCCGTATTCGGCAGCCGCAATGCCGGAAAATCAAGTCTGATTAATGCGATTTGCGGACAGGCGGTGTCCATCGTATCCCCGGTAAGCGGGACTACGACCGACCCGGTGTACCAGCCCATGGAGCTGCTGCCGGCGGGTCCGGTTGTACTGATTGACACTGCAGGACTCGACGACACCGGTGAGCTTGGAGAGCAGCGAATCCGCAAAACGCTCGATATTTTGAAGAAAACGGATTTGGCGTTCCTGGTGGTAGACGCAGCAGCCGGAGCTGGAGACTTCGAGCGTGAGCTGCTGAGGACTCTGGGAGCAGCAGGAACGAATGTAATGGTTGTTCTGAATAAAATTGACTTGATTACAGCTGATCCGCAGACGCTTGAAGAGCAGTGCAGCCAAATAGCTGCGCGTCTTGGAACTGGTGCTTCTATCCCTCTGATGCCGGTCAGCACCCTAAGCGGCAGTGGAATTGATGCTCTGAAGAAGACGGCAGCTGCGGTGCTGGCCAAGGAGGAAGAACGCTTCCGGCTGGTAGGGGATCTGCTGAAGCCGGGCGATGTGGCGGTATTAGTGGTTCCCATTGACAAGGCTGCCCCGAAGGGCCGTCTGATTCTGCCTCAGCAGCAGACGATCCGGGATATTATGGAATGTGATGGGGTGGCTGTGGTGACCAAGGAACAGGAGCTGGCGCACACGCTGGCCCAGCTGAACCGCAAGCCGCGCATCGTCATTACAGATTCACAGGTGTTTCTGAAGGTGGAGGCAGATACACCGCGGGATGTGCCGCTTACGTCATTCTCCATTCTGTTCGCCCGGTATAAAGGGGATCTTCCCCGGCTGGTCAGCGGATTGCGCTCCATCACGAGACTGAAAGACGGGGATCGGGTGCTGATTGCTGAAGCCTGCACGCACCACCGCCAGTCCGATGATATCGGCTCAGTCAAGATTCCCCGTTGGCTGCGGGAGATTACCGGCAGGCAGCTGATCATCGATAATGCTGCAGGGAGTGAATTCCTCGCGAATTTGGAGCAATACTCGCTGATTATCCACTGCGGTGCCTGCATGCTTAACCGAAGAGCGATGCTGAGGAGACTGGATGAAGCAGAATTAGCCGGTGTACCGATTGTCAATTATGGCATGTTTATTGCCTATGTTCAGGGTGTATTTCCCAGGGCAATCGAAATGTTCCCGTCGGCTATGCTGGCCTGGGAGAATGGTACCGGAAGCCCTGCCCCAGTAGTCCCGGCTCAGTACTCAGTAACCCAGTAACCCAGTAACCCATTTAAATAACTCAGCACCCTCAAAAGGTCCCGTTCGTGGAATTTTCCTCGACGGGATCTTTTGAGGGTGCTGAGATTTGCAGCTGCAGACTTGCGCCTTGTCGCTATCCAACATCTGTGTTAGAAGCGCAGATCCCGTTCGCCAGCATGAATTCGCTCCAGATGCTCCCGGGTGGCCTTTCTGACCCCCTCCCGCGGAATCCGCTCCAGATTCTCGCGGATCGTCTGCTCGCCAATCGCGCGCATTTCGTCATCGGCATAGTCGAGCAGGTATTCCTGAAAGGTCATCAGTGAATTCGGCTGACAGACATTGTGAATCTGGCCCGATTTGGCCAGCTGCATGAAGCGGTCGCCTGTGCGTCCTTCCCTGTAGCAGGCAGTGCAGTAGCTGGGAACATAACCGTCCTTGCACAGGTTTTTGATAATTTCCATCGGTGAACGGTGATCGCCGACAGTGAACTGTGGTGTATCCTCCTTGTTCTTGTTGACGCTATAGGCTCCCACCCCGGTGGCAGAACCCGCGCTGATCTGCGAAATACCGAGCTTGATGATCTGATCTCGGAACTCCGAATCCTCACGCGTAGAGAGAATCATTCCTGTATAGGGAACGGCCATTCTCAGCACGGCAACAATTCGGGCGAAATCACTATCGCTGACCAGATAGGGGTAATTGTCCAGGTTCACATTCTCGGCTGCACGGAGGCGGGGGACAGAGATTGTGTGCGGTCCGCAGCCAAAGGCCTGCTCCAGATGCTCTGCATGCTTCAGCATGGCAATGGTCTCATACTTGTGGTCGTAAAGGCCATACAGCACACCAATGCCAACATCATCAATACCTGCGCGCATAGCCCGGTCCATGGCCGTTGTGTGCCAGTCATAATCATTTTTAGGGCCTTCAGGATGATAATACCGGTAGCTGGGGCGATGATACGTCTCCTGAAACAGGATATAGGTGCCGATTGCGGCTTCTGCCAGTCTACGGTAATCCTCCTCGGTAGTGGCGGCAATATTGACGTTAATCCGCCGAATGCTGCCGTTGTCGAGCTTAGTGTCGTAGATGGTTCGTATGCAATCAATAATATAGTCGATGGAGCAGTTGCGGGAATCCTCACCGGCCTCAAGCACCAGCCTTTTATGTCCGAGCGATTGCAGCACCTTGACCTCTTCAACAATTTCGGCTGCATTCAGACGGCTCCGCTCAAACTCCGAGTTGGAATGCTTGTACCCGCAGTATACACAATTATTCACACAATAGTTGCTGACATACAGCGGCGCAAAAAGGACGATCCGGTTGCCGTAGATCTGCTCCTTGATACCCCGTGATACCTGATACAGCTGCTCCAGCGTTTCCTTGTCCTCCACATTGAGAAGTACTGCAGCTTCACGGGAGCTTAGCCCTTTGCAGGCTTTTGCTTTTTCCAGTATTGCGGCTATAATCTGCGAATCAGCAGCAGCTTCCGACCCATACTGTAAAGCTTCCAGAATCTCATCATCTTGAATAAAATCGGCCGGCTGGCGTTCATTTAGCTTGCTCACTCATATCCACTTCTTTCTGGATTGTTTTAATGATCAGGGCGTCTAGTGTTCCTGTAGAGAGCGGGAGAGATGCTTCAAGCTGTCGCCGCGTCCCATATCGACATGGAAACCGGTAGACTTCACCCGCTGCTCCAGGCAGAATCTGCATTGGGCGGATTCGTCACCCGTACAGATTTTGTTGTTGTAGAGCATATATTTGGCACGGACGGCCATAGGTGAGAGATTGGGCATCAAAACATTTGCCCCTGCCTGCAGCGCCCGCTCGCGTCCGTTAGGATGGGCGGTGCCCATCGCGGTAGTCGCTGGAATCAGGGCATCCGGCACCATCAGCCGGGCAAGAGCAATCATATCCAGAGTGTCCTCTACGGTTCCCGGCAGCTCGTCCTTCAATGGCGTGTCCCGATGTGGTAAAAAAGGGCCGATACCGATCATGTCCGGCTGCAGCTGCTGCAAATATAAGAGGTCCTCCGCTAAATCGGCAGCCGTCTGATCAGGCAGTCCGACCATGAATCCCGCTCCAACCTGATAGCCGATTCTCTGCAACGCGTTCAAGCGGTCCCGGCGGTTCTCATACTCCATTGTAGGATGGAAGGAGCGGTACAGGTTGGCAGACGCTGTTTCATGACGCAGCAAAAAACGGTCTGCACCTGCTGCGTACAGCCTTGAGTAACACTCATCATCCCGCTCGCCAATCGAAAGCGTCAGAGCAGCATCCGGGAACAGCTGTTTGACCGCCGCGATCAGAAGCACTAGCTTTTCTGTGGTATACCAGTCATCTTCACCGCTCTGCAGCACGAAGGTTCGGTAGCCCAAGGCATAGCCCTCACGGCAGCAATTCAGAATCTCTTCCGGCAGCAGACGGTAGCGGCTTAAGGATTTGTTACCCGAGCGCAGGCCGCAGTAAAGACAGTTTTGTTTGCATATATTCGAGAATTCGATTAGACCGCGCAAGTAAACGGCTCTTCCGTAGGTTCTTATTCTAGCCGCATGGGCCAGATCATACAGCTGCCTTCGGAGATCTCCGCCAAGATGGCTGAGCAGGTCTACCAGTTCCTGCTTTTCCAACGATCCACCAGACGCTAATTGTTCCAATAACGGGTACGTTGAGCATCCCTCCCCCGGCTGTCCATTCGTGATCACCATGCGCCGCACATGACTTGAAAATATTGTAACAAAAGTAAATTTACAGTACAGTGAGTTTTATGCTTGAAATTGCATGATTTATAAGTTCATTTCCAGTTTGCTTAAGTCGCTGATCCGCTCGGGATGCGTATACACATTGCAGGAATTTTGCCGGATAAAGCCTACCGCTGTGATTCCAAGCTGCTCCGCCAGCTCCACAGCCAGTCCCGTGGGAGCGGACTTGGACAGAATGATCTCGCAGCCGATTTTGGCTGCCTTGAGCAGGATCTCCGAGGAAATACGGCCGCTGAAGACGATGATTTTATTTCCGGGGTCAATTCCTGTTTTGAGACAGTGCCCGTAAATTTTATCCAGCGCATTATGGCGGCCGATATCACTGCGGGCCAGCAGGATTCCTTCAGCATCACAGAGTGCGGCACAGTGCACGCCTCCTGTCCGGTGGAACAAATCTGCACTGGTGAGTACTTCATCCATCAGGCGAAAACAATCTCTGAAAGTCAGTGTAATATGAACGCCGGGTTTGCTTTTAGCCGTACGGGCATCATTCACATAGACAAAGCCATGCCGGCTGGACCCGCAGCAGGAGGTGACATAACGTTTGGCGAACAGCTGTCGGTGGAGCGGATTCCAGCGGTCCGTAGTCACATGCACATAGCCTTCCTCTTCCTGCGTCCACAGCTGCTGAATATCCTGAATTCCCCGGATCATGCCTTCCGAAGCCAAATAACCGACAACCATATCCTCGATATATTCCGGTGTGCAGACCAGGGTAACAAATTCCTCGCCGTTGATTTTGACCGTTACCGGATGCTCTGTCACAATAGTATCTTCTTCCCGGGTGAGCCTGCCGCTGCGGTAGCGGATGATGCTTCCATGCTGCTCCGATGGCTGTTCCATTGTCATCCTCCATATATATTTAATTTTAATAATATAAAAAATAACTTAAAATGTTAAAAATTACTATATCGCTCTATCCTACTA
>NZ_LVWH01000206.1:0-36769 GCF_001909045.1 Paenibacillus sp. P3E
CATTTCCCTGATCAATAAAAATCCTTCCTAATTGTATATATGATTCAACATTATTTGGATCAAGAGCAATGGCTTGTCTTAGCATCTCAACTTGTTTTTCTTTATCCGTGACTGCGAAATGCCATGATAGTATTAACCCTTTTATGGAATTCACATATGTGTTAGTAGCATTAATATTATTAATCTTACGAACTAACTCCTCATCAATTCCAGCCAAATGATAATAATGAACACAGCATTCCAAAATTGTTGCTGCCCCATTCTTCTCATCCTGTTCATAAATTCGATGTATACAAGCGAGGCTCTTAGGATAATCAACTAAGGGAACGGTTAGTACAGTGACAGCTAGACGTAATAATAAATCGATGTTATTAGGATACGCTAAGAGTTGCTGCTCAATGATTGCCTCAACCTTCTCTATCTCATAATTCCGAACTGCTTCAGATATTTTTTTTCAAATCCATTCAATTTTCCCTCCCCCTATTGCCCTTTAAACATATCAAAATTTATAAGTTTCCCATCCTTTACGTAAATTCTAATTTCCGATTCAAACCCATTGATCGTTGTTCTAATTTGTAGGCCCCTCTTTTATAAGCCCTTTTTCATTCATTTCTTCAAGAATTTTAAATCCGGCAGAAAAGACATGTGGTTTTCAACCTATTCAGGCTATCAAGAATTTTTATTTCATGGCGTAAAGTAAGCTTTATCCCAGGATTTGGGGCCTAGTCAGGGGGATCTTCCATCTTTTTTGATCCAGTATTGAAATGTTTGCTTAGAAATCCCGATTGCTTCTGCAGCTATAAATTGTAATCCGATCATCTCAATTACCATACCTAGTATGTCTTATGAGTTTGGTTATATATTGCCATGCTTAGAATGTCAATTGATTTTTTATAAAGAAAAACCACATGGATTTATACCCGGATGTGGCAACGTTCTTCTTCACAATGGTTAGAATTTAATGTGGCTGCCGATTAATCTGGCAAACGCATTAGGACCGCTCTCAAAATATTCTGTCCTCGTTCGTTACTTAATAACTCTTTAGGCTGTATATTTCCTAATGCTGGAACTTGTTTATGAAGCCATTTTGTAGCTTCGTTTTCACCAAATCTATAACATAGTACTACTGCAATATCCTCTGGCAAGGTGATTTCACCCAATTGAGTTTTATAATCGACGTTCGCTCCCCTACAAAACTCCAAGTAATCTTTCCAATTCTCTTCTTTATAAGCTTTCAGAAAAACGTCTAGTTCCACTATTAGCCCTCCAATTAATTCTGGTTATTTTATTGATGTTGCGTCAAATAGAATTACATTCAATCCACCATCAGCCCTTGCTGAAGGTGCAATTATACCGTTATCGTTCATACTTTTAGCAGTCTGACCAAGTTGTTAAGTAATTGTATAGTCATTACTTATAATGTCATCCAACGTTACACCCAGCACTTTTCTAATCTCCGGATTGGATAAATCTAATAGGTTGTGTACTTTAACATCAAAAGAATGCATTACTCTTCCTTCCGTCGCTACTGCCTACGTATTTATCTCAGTATCGACTATTTTTTCTCCTGTACTGAAATACAATCCCCCTGTGCCTTTACCAGTGTATCTATGCTTAGTATCAATTTCCCTTGATGGATTTCTAATGGGTTTGCACCTTTAGTTACAGAACGATAAAGTGTTCCTTCAAAAGTAACTCCGCTTACAGTTGATGCCTTAACTGACATCATAGCCCCTTTTAAATAAAAACCAAGCATTATTGCGTCTGCTGGAGGTAATGCGTTTACTGCGTCTGATATAGACTGAAGAGTGTTATTATAACTTTGCTTGTAGTCCTTTGAATTGTTTGCTCCAATTAGATAATTAGTAACTACAGTCCATCCTCCAAAAGTAGCTGCGTCTACTCCTCCATTTAAAAATCCAGACAACTTATCTAACCAATTGCCCACTTGGATCAAAGCGTGTTAATGAATTATTACCAACATATGTGTAAAGGTTTAAACTCAGCGGATTACCAATCTGTCCCTCATACGTATCCTCATTTAAAAACCGTCCCATACTCTCATAATACCGTGCACTGAGATAGTACAATCCAGTTTCGGCATCGTATATTTCTCTGGTGTATTTGAAGGAGTTAGAGGTACCCGATTGAAAAGGTTGTGCTTCAAAACCCCAACATTTCTATACGATATATAGTAAAAAAAGCATCTTCATTAAATGCAAATTTTCTTTCTTTAACCACATAGTCATCTTCAAATATTTCTATAATATCACCCATTGAGATTGTTGGGATCGGGATTTGGGTCTCTTATTCAAAGATCAGAATATCACTTTCAAAATCAAAAAATCTTGTCAGAAACACTTCTACCGATGGGAATTTTGGTTCATATTTTGAAATCGGCATGCTTATATTCTCCTTTTACTTATATCTAGTGGAGTTGTAGTTAAGTGTGCACAAAACGCGCATCCTCTCGGATTACGTATATGCTGTATTCAGTATACTGCCGTCAGTGAGAGCCGGATACGTAATCGATATCACCTGATTATTCACCAAGTAGCTGTACTGCACATTGGCAGACGCATTACTTGTGAGTGTCGAACCACCGTTAGTCTGTCTTGTCCAATCGCTGCTTATCATACTGACCATTCTGGGATTCCTGTACCAAGCATTGAACTAATTACAGCTATCAAATAAGTTGCACTATAATACTTTAGTCGTTTCTTTATTGTGTTCACACTCCTCACCTGCAATCAATCAAGAACCTTTGGGTCCCCCAAGATAACCCAATAATTAATTTCATCATATCCAATGATTTCAGCGTTTACTAACAATCCTTTATGCATATTGCGTTTTTGTGAGTTTTCTGCACATTCTTCAAAGTCAGCGACCCCCAAAGCATCATTATCGGGAATACTAACAATAACTCCCTGAGGATAAAAAACTTCAATATAGCCGACTATCTTTCTTCCGAGCGTAAGTAGTTCTTTTTGTTCACGCCATCTTGTCAGTTGATCTTTATTAACAATACTCCACACTTTTTCAAATGTTTCCTTAGAAATTCTTTTTAATTCCGGATTATTTAAGGGTAATTCTTTTTCTGACAGGAAGAATTCAAATTTCTTCAGATTGGAACTCTTACTGTCTTTTCCTTCCTCCAATAAAATCTGTCTATATGTGGTACCTTCATCGTCCACCTCAAAATACCAGTCTTTTCTCCCCGATTTTTCATTCAAATAAATCATAAAAAATCTCACCCCTTTTCATGCAGCATTCAAATGATCAATCTCCCCATAAAGCGGAGCTTTAAACAATTATCCGCTTCTCTCTAGCTAGGAGTGGTACAAAATATTTAATTAGTCAGATTAGTACTTAATACTGAAATTATTTTTCGTAATTCCTTATAAAATTCCTGTTCTTCTTTTTCTGTATACCAATTAAAATCTTTTGGAAGGTCAATTTCCTTATTTTCAATCTTCATTAATAGTTTCTTTATATCATTACATACATTAGAGTTGTTTTCCCAAAATGTATTTTTTACTGAATTCATTGCATTAATAAGTTCACCTTCGTAATGTTTACCGGCAAGTGGGTTCAAAGACAATCTTAATATCGCCTCAGGAATCACATATTTCAAGTGGAAATTCTGCCTCACTAATCTTGCAATTGAGCCATCAGACAAATCTTTAAGCTTAATATCCATTATGCCTGCAAACCATCCTGATAATGGTACGCTTTTCTCAACTACTATTTTTTCGTGAAATCCTTCAAGTCTGCAAATTTCATCAATGGTAAGTTTTCTGTACTCCAAGAGAATCACCTCCAAATATCTGATAATACAGGATGCCCAACGAATAAAATTTATCAACCATAACACAATCCATTCTGGTTCTGCCTCATTACCAAGCGATTCACTTTACCACCTGGTGGGATGAATTGTTTTCCATCAGTGCATTATAGCAATTGTTCACATCTTATTTGTTCTACTTGTAAATTTTTAAAAACTGGCAAAATGCTATCCAGATACCAACTAAAATCAGTAATGTCGATAGCATCTTTTACTTTAATTTTCTTTCTTGCTATGGATAAACTAAACATCATTTGGTTTGTGTTAAATATTAGCAACTCACATCCGACTTCAGAATCTACCCGAAATAGCTCGATTCCAATGATTTCTTCCTGTTCTCTCTTTTTTTTCAAAATATCAAAGAGGACATCTCTATGGAGAATAGTAGATGTCCATTCGAAATCATCATCATCACCCAAAGGTAGTATAGTAACCTCGCCATTACTGTTGATGTAATTCCAACCTTCGTTTTCAAAGTTCTGAAATAAATCATTTATTGATAAATTTGTACCACTACGCTCGCTTAAATAAATATTTATCGAAGCTGATATTGACATAAGTTCTCCTCCTTCTTAATTACCACTCAGTAAATTTAATTTCCTTCGTTGTTAACCAATCTTTTATATCTTCTGGAATTGGAGTGTTAGAGTGCAGTTCATATGAAGTATCATTCTGAGTTGCAATTTTCAAGCGACTTCCCATGTCTGATTTAACGTGTCAATCCATTCGGTCAAACTTCACTATCGCTCCACTGGTATCGACCATCTGGAACACATCACCATGACCATTATACAGGTAGTAGTAATTCTTCGACGCAAGTTCCTTAAAATGATTATTTCTTTGATAACAGGTCTCTAATTAAAATTGCACAGGTTTCAGTCTTATAATAAAGGTCTACTAAATCACATTCAGTTTTTTGAATTGGATTATCCCAATCAAAATCTTTAATAATATAAATAATAAATTTGTTAATTCCATCATACCATCCAATATCTAAGATCAAATTGTCAGGGTATTGTACTTTAAACATATCTTCCTTTAATCCATCATCTTCAAAATCAAGTGGTTTGTTAATATCGATATGAAAATCTTCATATATTACTTTACCGGGATAGAAGCTTATCTTTTCGAACATGTTCATACCATTCTCCTTATTTTGTATACTTTTTATACTCTTGTGGGGGTTTAAGTATTTCCACATTTGTCCCATACTTATATTTCGCAGGTCAAGTTTCATCGAAAACACCATTTATGCAACTGGGGAGTTTATCCAACCAGTCATGATCTGTAGGATTTATCCGAATTAATATCAGCAGATTATCAATCACACCTTCAACCGTGAGGCTTTCTTGTCCTTAGATTCACTTCCGGCAAACACCTATTGCGATTACCTAATCCCCTAATCAGCGCAAAAAAGGCAGCCATCCCCTTTAAGGAGATAGCTGCCCAGCCGGCAAAAATCGAAACCACTTCAGGTCGAACTGGCTGCCTGGAAGGAACAGGAGGGTGACGGTCCGTGGGCCGCTGACCGGTTCCAGAACAAATTCGCGCTCTGTGTAGCTGCTGCTGCCGGCAAATTCCACAAGCTGCTTGGAATCGCCACCTGGACCGCTGAACAGCAGGTGAAGCGTGCTGTTCTCCAGAGGGGAACGTCCGCAAATGACAATCCGCGAGCTTCCCTTTACACCAAAGTCCATCCCCTCATAAATGAGGGACACATTGTTGCCGATGGCTTCAATGGCGGACTCTGTTACGGTGAAGGTATCACCGTAAATCCGGCTGTTCTCAAGCGCGCTCAGGTGCTCATAAGCTTTACGCTTCTGGACAAACTGGAAGCCTTTCAGGTGGATCTTCTGCCGCAGGACGAAAGAGAGTGAGGTGATTCCTGTCAGACGTTTCGGCAGCTTGTAGGTTTCCTCCTGGTATACATTCCAGCGGGAAGGCTTTTGGTAGATTACCGTGGACAGCCGATTCGCACCCGGCTCTCCGGGAAGGCCTTCCCATATTTCAATCGGGTACTCGCCACCGTCCAGGGAGAAGATAGGCAAGATGATTTCATCCGCTCCATAGTCGCCGAAATCAATCCGTTCGAAACAGATCCGGCTCTCCCCTTCCCGCGCGGTGGCAACCCCCAGTTCATTCCCGTTGGTCAGGTTCGTACTGGCGATGCTGTGATAGCCGGAGGAGACAAATTCATAAGGGTCCAGGCAGGCCTGCCCCAGTCCTTCAAGCTTGAATTCCACCAAGCTGTACAGCCGGATACCGTCAGCACCATTCGTTGTCCCGCAACGGATGTACACTTCGCCATCCCCCAGACCGGTAATGACGGCTTCATGCCCCTTCACCTCAATCGAAGCGATATTCGCATCGATTCCTGCAGCATTCGTAATCCGCCACTCCACCTCCTGGAAGGTGGCATTCTCCGGATGGAGCTTCACGCGCACCGGGAGCGCGGAATGCTCCGGCGTTAGAGTATTGCCCTCAGGGCAGATAATTTCCAGCTTGCGCACAGGAATTTCCGCAGCCTTCTTGCTCTCCACCTCCGCAGATTCCCCCTTGCCTTCCAAAGGGCAGTCCGCATACAGGAACAGTTCACCGTCACCTGAAGTGCCTCGTGCCGGAGCACCTGAATGCAGTATAAGTTCTGCGGGAGCTATCTCCGGTGAAGTCGCCCGCAGAGTGATTGTGCCGGGCTCCAGTGTACCGGCAATTACAGCGAGCAGCTTGCCGCTGAACATCCTGCGGTTCGTACCTTTGTAGGGATCGTAATCGGTGCTGTCACCATTATCTAGTCCGATTAGCCGTCCTGGTCCTTCAAGGCTCAGGTGAACCCGGTTGTTGGCATTCTCTACCTGGAGGCCTTGCATATCGCTTGCCGTGATAGTTACGAAGATCAGATCCTGGCCGTCTGCCGACAATTCATGCTTATCCGGTGTAAGCACCAAAGAAGCTGCATCGCCGAAGGATGAAATTTGCTCCGAGGCAATTACATTTCCCTGTTCATCATAGGCAACAGCACGGAGCACCCCCTCTGAATAAGGCAGCCGCCATTCTCCCAGCAGCTTGTGGCCGTGAACATGGTCAATATCATAGGTGCCCCTGGATACGTCATTGAAGAACAATTCAATCCGCGGAGCGTTGGAGCACACCCGTACATCAATGAGTTGTCCCTCCGAGAAATCCCAGTAAGGGAAGATATGAATCATCGGGTCCGTTCTGTAATCGGTCCATTCTGCCTTATAGATGTAGTAAGAGTCCTTTGGAAAGCCCGCCGTGTCCAATTGGCCGAAGTAAGAATTCTTAGTGAAGTAGGGTGTAGGCTCGCCTATATAGTCAAAGCCGGTCCACAGAAATTGTCCAAGGGAATACGCCGCGTCCCGGTCTGAGGTAATACAGGCCTCTGTGCTTTTGGCCCCCCAGCTGGTGGAGCTGTTGCCTAAGGAGGAGCACTGTAGATCGTCATCTGCCAGTACCGGCTGGGCCAGCGGAAAATGATAGACACCCCGGCTTTGGACGGTAGAGCAGGTCTCACTTCCATAGATGAACCAGTCTGGATGCTCTTTATGCTGCTGGTCATAATATTTCTCGCCGTAGTTGTAACCCGCCACCTTGACGATATCGGCGCACTTTTGCGCGTTGTCCCACGGCATGTAATTCGAACCAATCGTAACGAAGGCATTACCCCGGGGATCATGGGCCAGCACTTCATCCTGCAGCATCCATGTCAGCTCCTGGCCGCGGTCATCGGCGTGGGTATCGTAGATTTCATTGCCGATGCTCCACATGATCAGACTCGGATGGTTGCGGTCCCGGCGCACCCAGCTGGCGATATCCTTCTTCCACCACTCCGGGAAGAACCGGGCATAGTCATAAGGAGTCTTGCTTCGCTCCCACATGTCAAAAGCTTCCGAGACGATAAGCACACCCATCTCGTCTGCCAGTTCCATCAGTTCCACGGCAGGCATATTATGTGCTGTCCGGATGGCGTTCACGCCCATCTCCTGCAGTAGCACGAACTGCCGCCGCAGAGCCGTCTTATTCACGGCTGCCCCCAGGCAGCCAAGATCATGATGCTGGCACACGCCGTATATTTTAACGTATCGTCCGTTCAAGAAAAATCCCTTTTGACTATCTAGTTCCACCGTACGGAATCCAAAAGCCTGTTCTTCCACTTCCATGATCCCGTCCTGATCCAACAGCTCCGTACGGAGGGTATAGAGGTGGGGACTTCCAATATCCCAGAGCAAGGGCTGTTCGATAGTCAGGCGGCTGAGGGCATGTACCTTCTGATCTCTCTCCTGGGCAGGAACGGCAGATTCCTCCTGCCTGATCACTGTTCCACATGCATCCATAACCGTATGACGGAGTTTCAGTCCAGTCGTACCCCGTCCTTCCTCTACCTGCAGTTCACAGTCCACATCCACGGTCCAGGACCCGCTATCCGTCCGCCGGGCTGCAATATATATACCATCCGGTGCAATATGCGTCTTTGGGGTTATTTTAAGCCACACTGAGCGGTAAATTCCGGCACCCGAGTACCAGCGTGAATTCGGAGATTCATGAATCACACGCATAACAATCGTATTGTCTCCACCGGACAGGTAAGGAGTAATATCGAATTCGAAGGTAGAATATCCATACTTCCATTTACCAGCCACATGTCCGTTGACGTACAGGGTAGAATTCATGTATACGCCTTCAAATCGCAGGGACCACAGCTGATGAGCAGGCACTTCGGCCAAGCTGAGGGTGGTTCGGTACCAGCCCTCACCGTCTTCATAAAGCGCATGCGTGTTGTAAATCAGCCAATCGTGAGGCAGCGTTACCGGCATCCAGTCCGCGTCCGCAAGCACGTTAGCAAGCTCTGAACCGAGCGGCTGCTTGGTGAAATGCCAGCCTCCGTTCAGTTTTCTTTTGATGCTCATGGATAAAGTTCCTCCTGTGCATGGTTTAAGAGAATGACATCAGCCAGCCTTTCAATACTCTGCCATAACACCCTTTTTTAACAATTACACTATACGGAATACCGGCTGATCTTTCACGAAATGTACCGGCACATCCGGAAACTCTGCTGACAGCTGCTCTGCCAGATATTTCATGCCGGGCGCCTCGCTCTCCGCGTGACCCAGCATAATCAGTGCCTTGTCCCGCCCCTGACGGGCAGCGTCTCTTATATACTCCGGCGTCTCCCATTCCGGTCCTTCCCCGGCGATGATCAAATCCAGAGATTCTTGATCAAATAATGGGATGGCCGAGGAGCCGCCCCCTCGATAGCCGACCAGAATACCTACTTTCACACATGAAACAGACAGATTGCCTGCAACACGCACATAAGGGATTTGCAGCTGCTTTTTCAAATATTCCGCAACTTCTTCAGCCTTCATAACCGGGATGGTCAAAATAGATACAGACGGCCGGTGCTCGGTAACATATGCCTGCCAGCCCAGCTCCCGGATAAGCCCTTCCACGATCCCGTCCGGTGTATATCGGTGCAGGTAATCATGAAACCGGTAAATCCCAAGGTTTGAACAGGCGATAAGCTCGGCCTTTTGTTGATAGACAGGGTCCTGCTCCAGTTCGTCTGCGTGAGGCTGGTGGCTGTAAAATACGCCTTCGTGCGTGATGATCAGGTTCGCTCCCAGCGCAATTGCCTGTTCAATGACAGACTGGGAGGCGGAAAAGGCCGTAACGATTCCCTGCACGCCAGTCTCCGGGTCTCCCGGCTCCAGCTTGTCTACGGTCTGTTCAAGCCTGGTGATTCCTTTGGTTAAGTGATCGATGATGTGTCCGAAGGTAAGTGTCATATGCCCTCCTGTATAAGTTAGACCTGAAAATAATGGGTGGAAGCAAGCGGGTCTATGAAGGTACTGATACTGATTCTATACGATGTCGAATCTCTTTCAAGTTAAGTTACACCTTCATCAATGGGCGCTTACCGTCTACTGTGGCCCGAGTATCAGTATTCATGTCCCTGCTCCCTTCTCAGTAAATAGTGCGTTTGCCGGTATCCTCAATACCGCTCTTGCGATAGAAATACGTATTGATCTGGTCACGCCATTCCTTGGCATGATTGACCTGTCCCTTCAGACGTTCCTCCACTTGCGAGTACAAATCCTCCCGGACAGTTCCCTTCAGGCTGCTCCAGGAAGCCAGCAGCTGTGCCGCACGTTCCGCCCCTTCGAAGTGGGTATCGTAGATATGCTGAATCACGGTTTTGCCGGAATGCAGCACATGGGTATACGGAACATGGTGGAAGAACAGCAGCAATTCGTCCGGGCATATCTCCAGAGAATCATAACGTTCGCTATTCAGGCCTTTATATTGGGCGCTGTAGCCCGTTCCGGTCTTCACGGTGCGGTCTACTCCGATCCCTTGGTGGTCCGCATAATGATAGGTGCCCCACTGCGAATATTCATAGCCGTCCACATTCGGCCCGTAATGATGTTCGGGATTAATCATCCAGCCTACGCCAAGCGGTGCTGTATAGGATTCATAGATTTCCAGCGAATCCAGCAATATCCGGCTGACCACACTTGAAACGTCCGGATCTGTACCGAAGGTCAGGGAGATCCATTCACTGGCGATTTCCTCTGCCGTCAGCTCCGGATTCCAGGCCAGACGGCCGTATCCATACAGATTCGCCTGAGCCAGCAGGTGACCGGTCCAGTTCCGGTCATTGCCTACATTGGACACCGCCGCAATCCCGCTGTGACGGTTGCCCCACAGGGATCCGTCCACGATATGCTTCACCGGAGACGCCGCTCCTTGGGTATAGGTGTTGAATTCCAGGACCTCCTTCCACTGCGGAACCAGATAACAGACATGGCGCTGCTGTCCTGTATATTCCTGGGCAATCTGAAATTCGATGACCTGGTTTGTCCGTTCAAGTGCCCCAAACAATGGGGATACCGGCTCTCTGACCTGGAAATCCATCGGACCGTTCTTGATCTGCAGAATGACGTTATCTTTAAACTTGCCGTCGAGTGGTTTGAAATGGTCATAGGCTGCTCTGGCCCGGTCCGTCTTACGGTCACGCCAGTCCTGCTTGCAGTTGTATACGAAGCAGCGCCAGATGACAATTCCGCCGAACGGTTCCAGCGCTTCAGCCAGCATGTTGGCACCATCGGCATGGTCCCGGCCATAGGTGAACGGCCCCGGACGGTTTTCGGAATCGGCCTTCACCACAAATCCGCCAAAATCGGGAATCGCCGCATACACCCCGGCTGCTGTGTCCTGCCACCACTTGCGTACTCCAGGGTCCAGCGGATCAGCGGTGCCCACTTCCCCTTCATGCATCGGACCAGCAAAGTTCACGCTCAGGAACAGCCTGATGCCATATACCCTGAACTGATCGGCAATGCTTACAACCTCGGGTAGATACTTGGAGATGAACAGCGTTTCAAGCGCATGGACATTCACATTGTTGATGGCAATGGCATTGATTCCTGCAGAGGACATCAGCCGCGCATAATCGCGGATTCGCTCCACATCGTTTGTAAAACGGTTGTTATCATAAAAAAAGGATCTTCCCGCATATCCCCGCTCCACGCTTCCGTCAAAATTATCCCAATGATTGATCATCCGCAGCCCATTTACCGGGTTAATAACTTCGTCCAGCCCTTCGATTTCCTCCAGGTTGCCGATCAGCCGCAGCAGATGAAATACTCCGTAGAGTACACCTGCCGGTGATACGGATCCAATAGCAATACAGCCTTGTTCTTGGCTGGTGCGGATCGCAAAACCCTCCGGACCTACAATCCGGACCGTTTCTTTCCCGAACACGCTGCCGATCAGCGGATTCCCGCCCTGGAAGGTTCCGAATACTACAGATAAACCCGTTGGAGCCTGTTCTCTCACTTTCACTGCCTGTATGCCAAGTATAGATTCAATGCCTCTTTGCCATTCCCGGAGGGCAGCCTGAACCGTATCGTCCTCATCGGTTGCCTGTACTGCCCCGCACCATTTCACATATTGATCCTGGAGGCGCCCGGACGGCAAAGAAGGATAGCTTAACCATGCAGCATAACCACCGTCAGCGATTCTATTATGAATAGCCTTGGAATGACTCATGCAAAGGGTTTCTCTTTGATCTTGGTCAGCGACCGGTTGCCTGTGCCTTCAAGCAGCCACAGAATGGCCGTAACACCCCGCGGATAATATTTGCTGCCGCCGATAAGGCCGGAGAGAATCTGATCACTCCAGCACCAGTAAGACAGCTCCGGATGGAGCAGCCAGCGGACATGTGCCGCATCTGCTGCAAGGCCGCGTGCGTCCCAAGGCACATCCAGGATCTCGCGGGCAATGAACTGGGAGAGATAGATTTTGCTGAGCCAGGAATTATTGCTGGTCGAAGACAGCTTCCAGCCGCCATCCTCGAAAAGGCAGACTCCGGGAACCAGCACGTTGCTCAAGTGAGTGTTCAGCGCATTCAGATAGCCGGCAAATCGGCCATTCCGGTCAAGCGCTTCTTCACAGCCTGTGAACAGTGGGAACACCAGGCCTTCGATCGCCGGAATAATACAGGACTCGTTGTCCTCATTGATGATGGCTGGAATGTACCCCTCACTGTTCAGCTTGGAAGCTATGGAAGCAGCGCATTTGTCCGCCTGCTGTCCGGCTGAAGCCGACAGTTCAGCCCATCCCTCTTGCTTGAAAAATTTCTCCAGTGCCACGTAAGCCGCCCAGCACTTGCCTGCCATATAAATATTATTGCGCGATTGACCCAGTGAGGTATCCAGACTGTCGTAAGTAGTAATTTCAGCCCCGCCCTGTGTGCGGTTGCTGTCCAGACCCATCAGGCCATTGCGCAAATGACTCTCGGGATGGTCACGGTTCAGCATGCTCTCGAAGCAGGCACGAAGCGTCGGCAGCATACCGCCGATGAATTCGCGGTCCTGAGTCTGTTCGATATAGACCAGCGCCGAGCACAGCCAGTTAACCAGCTCTTCATGGCTCATATACGAGAAGCAGTCATCCAGCCCTGCCATCTCATAAGCAGAATACTGCGGCCGCGAGAATACGTTGGCTACGCCGACATCGTGGGTAAAGGTGATGCCTCCCGGATATTCCTCGGTTCCGCCAGGAAATACAACCTTATCCTTATAGCTGTAGCGCTCCACGAACAATTCCAGTTCATTTCTGACCGTCCAGGGATTCATAACCAGTTCAAAAAACAGCTGATCCGCCGTCAGATCCAGTGTGTTCATCATCCGGTATTCACCTTCGTTCACGATCCAAATGGGCTTCCCGTCTGCTTCCAGCAGCTGGGTGCTGCCATAATAGCTGTGAATCGCGTGCGCGAGCATGAAGGACTGGTCTTCGGTAAGCCGGGCAGAATCGATCCAGTCATTGCCGGATTCGCAGGAATCGATCAACTCGTCAAAATGCTCCAGTGCGTACCCTGCAACAGCTTCAATATTCCTAAAATAACGGGTATACGCATAGCTGGCATCTATTCCTGTTGTAACCAGCCCGCCCCGATAAAAGCAGATAGCAAAGCGGTACGTCCGCTTCTCACCCGCAGGAACCTCCATCATAACCGCACCGGTTCCACCGAGCCCAAACGCAAGGTTATGCTCCAGCTTGGCTTCAAGTATTTTCTCCATGGTGAACCCGAGGGCAGTCTGCACCCCTGCATCCTTACAGGCAATGGCTGTCAGCCGGCCTTGTCCGATGCCTTCGAATTCCCCGCCGCTGGTGTCACTGAGCCTGCGCATAGAGTTGTAGGGATCGCTGCCTTCGTAACCGAAGAATCCTTTTCTCGCAAAGGTTCCTTGGGTATTATCCAGTGTCAGTTCAGCGAAAACGGCCGGAAGAATGGCAGCTTTCAGCTCCTCCTCCTCAGCGGAGGCCGGATCCGGAACGGAGCGGACAGGCGAGTAGACGGTAAAAGTCAGATCCCCCGCCTTCCAGGTGTCTGTTGCTGAACGCAAGGATCGGGTTATCGCCTGGTCTTCAAACGCTTTCAAAACAATTGGGGACGGCTGATACCAGCCGCTAGGTTTATCCTTATCATTTCCTCCCGGCGGAGCAGGGAACACCTCCTGCAATTCCTTGGCGGTTTCGTCGGCCTTTTCGATATCATATCTGGCGCCTGCATCCTCCACATGCTCGAAAAAGGGCAGGACTTCATAGGTTTCGCCATCTCCGGACTGGAATCCAACATACACATTCTGGTCCGCCGGCTTGCCCAGCTCCAGTCCAAGTCCCCCCTTCTTCCCCTTGAACCCCAAAGTGAAACTCGCAAAGGCCCCAATCGGAGAGTGCTGAACATTATTGAATACATTAGTTTTCGTCATAAAGACTCCTTTCTGGATCTTCAGTTTCATGTCTGCTTGCTTCATTGTATAGGTTCATCCTAACATGCCCCTCCGGGGTGAGGACATTGTCAAATCAAGCAAATATTTACCCAAATCAAGCTGGAGGCCTGGTATACTAATAGATACACTTTTGTTCAAATATATAGTTTTGAAAGGGGAGACTCCATGGTTTCAGCCTTCATACCGCCTGTACTCGGGCACAGCATCAGCGAAACGATCATACCCGATGTGAAGACAACACTGAATTTATTCGGCATGCACCTACGGAAGGTGCGCGGCGAGTGGGCTTATCCCGTTCATGCGCATCCGCAATACGAATTTAATTATGTACTCGAAGGAGAACAGCTGCTTGTCGTGAACAATCATAGCTATACACAGAAGGCCGGGGATCTGGTCTTGTTGAGACCGGGCGATTCCCACTCCAGCAAAAGCGGCAATGGCAAACCCTTTACTTATTTCTGCATTCATTTTGATATCGACGACAAGATTCTGATCTCACTGTTAAGCCGGCTTGACCATGTTCTTTTCGAAGCCGGAAGCACCATCGCCCATAAACTGGGTCCCGTCTTCACCAGGCTGGTAGAGATCTCAGGTACCATCTCCGGAGACATCACGATGTCCCAGCGGATGAGGCTGCAGTCTGCGGTGTTTGAGCTGTTCGGTCAGCTGTGGGAGGCCTTCTCCATCGAGGCCAATTTACCCGCTTCGGGCACCTATGAGAAGGTGGAGCTTGCCCATCAGATCCGCAGCCGCCTGCAGGGACTGGTCTATCAGCAATTTCAACTGGAGCTGCCTTACGACAGCCATTACGGCATAGATGATATTGCTGCAGAGCTGGGGATCAGCGCCTCCCACTGCTACCGGGTATTCCGGCAGGTGTTCGGGGTGTCGCCCAGAGAATTTCTGTCCGAACAAATGCTTCACGAGGCCAAGGTGCTCCTTGATGATTCAAGCTTGTCCGTGAGCCAAATCTCAGGCCTGCTGGGTTACCGCGATATTGCCCACTTCAGCCGCCAGTTCAAACGCTGGTACGGCAAATCGCCGCGGGAGTACAGGGAAGAGTAAATAACAGCGGCAAAATAACGGCTGGCGGGAAGGATACTTAATCCCCTGAAATCTCCTTGTACTCGAAATAATCAAAATCCGCAGCTTGAAAGTTTCCGCTGAGGTCTTGAACGCACATTCCGATAAAAGTTCCCGTAAACCTGATATACGCCGGGAAATCATCGGACAAATGACATATATCCAGGCTTGGGCCGATTTTCTCCCAGCTTGTATTGCCTGCACTGTAATAAAACTGAGCGGACTCCCGTAGGATGATTACCTTCAGCCGGCAGCTTGCTCCAGGCAGCAAAGGAATCTGCGCACAAACAGAATCATCGTAAACGCCGTCCATAGATCGGACGATGCCCAGACACTTGCCCAGTTCCTCATCATGGGTAATCCGTAAATACACGTAATCCTTCGTATCATAATAGATGATCAGACCGGCCATCTGCTGGAAATGCTCCGGCTCGAATTCCATCCCGGTTTCAGCACTGCAGCAAAAAGCCTGCTGGCGCATGGCAACCAGACTCTGGCGGTGCAGGGAGCTCATGGACTCTCTTCCCAACAAGCGCAGAAACCCTGGCCGTTCCCTGAGCGAGAGCCAGGATTCATCGACAGGAACACGCAAGGTGCTCCAGCGGATATCCAGCACCGGCTTGTCAAAATCATCTCTCTCCGCAGGTGACAGAAAGGGCTGAGCCGGAATATCCGGGCCTTCCACTGTAAGGGAGGGCTGGTTCGTTCCATCCGCAAGGGCCAGCCATTCATCTTCTGTGAAGATACAGCGTTGAATCGCTGTCTCCCGGCCCAAATTGCAGTACTTCTCCTTCACCGGACGGCCGCACAAGTGAACCATATACCATTCATCTGTATGCGTATGGACCAGACAGGCATGCCCTGCCTTTTGAAGCTCCAGGTCCCTGTTGCCTGCTGAAGTCAACACCGGATTGCGGGGATCGGTTTCATAGGGTCCTTCCATATTCCGTGACCGGGCAACTGTGACAGCATGGTTATACTGAGTGCCCCCCTCAGCCGTAATCAGGTAATACCAGCCGTCTTTCCGGTACAAATGAGGGCCTTCCGTCAACCCGAGCTCTGTACCCTTATAGATAGGAATTACCGGCCCGATCAGCCGTTTCAGCGCTGTCGAATACTCCTGTAGAACAATTCCGGCAAAGCTGTTCTTGTGTGTCCGGTGATCCCACAGCATATTAACCAGCCATTTACGCCCGTCTGTATCATGGAACAGGGACGGATCAAAGCCGCTGCTGTTCAGATAGACCGGCTCAGACCAGGGACCTTCGATATCCGGGGCGGTAACCAGATAATTGGGAGTATCTTTGAAGGCTCCCTGTCTGCTCTTGACGTCGGTATATATCAGATAAAAGATTCCATTGTCGTAGCTAAGACACGGTGCCCATACTCCCCCAGAGTCCAGGTCTCCTTCCATATCCAGCTGCGATTTGCGGGTCAGCGCATGGGTGAGCACCCGCCAATTCACCAGATCACGGGAATGGTGAATACGCACACCGGGAAACCATTCAAATGTAGATGTGGCAATATAATAATCCTCCCCGGCTCTGCAGATAGACGGGTCTGGATGAAACCCGGTGAGAATCGGATTCTGAATCAGATTTCTGTTCATCATTTCCACCCCAATGCCTGCCGGCCTGCTTCGAGGGCGGCAATGATTTTGTCGGTATCATACACACAACCTTGCCAGGTTCCGCCACTGGCGGCCTGCAGCGCTGCCCACAGTCTGGTATCGTCCGGCAACCCCGGATCGACAGCAAGGAACGGATGGGCGGTCCGGGAAGCCAGAATCTCCACTCCTTCTTCCGGTGAGCCCGGCTGTTCGCCATCCCCTACCAGATTCACACTTCCTTCAAGCTTGACTGTATCGATAATGACCTCTACCCAGTCGCCATCCCGGAGTCTGCCAAGCGGTCCTCCCGCCAGCGCTTCCGGACCGATATGTCCGATGCAGGCCCCCGTGGATACACCGGAAAAGCGGGCGTCGGTGATCAGTGTAACGTGCTTGCCAAAGGGCAAGTGCTTCAGTGCGGATGTCAATTGGTAGGTCTCCTCCATTCCGGTTCCACTGGGTCCGCGGCCAATGACGGCAAGAATATCCCCTGCGTGGATGAGTCCGTCCTTGATGCTCTTGATCGCGTCCTTTTCCGCAGTAAAGACCTTTACTCTCCCCACATGCCTGTATACGCCTTCACTGTTCAGAACCAAGGGATCAATAGCTGCAGATTTGATGACCGAGCCTTCTGGAGCCAGATTGCCTGTCGGAAAAGTCATTGTGGAGGCAAGTCCCTGCCGTGCAGCCTCCTGGGGACTCATAATAACAGTATCCGGATCAATGCCATCCGCCTCTCTCAAACGGCTTCGCATATCCTGGCGTCTCTGCGAGGTTTCCCACCAGTCCAGATTTTCTCCAAGCGTCCTTCCTGTTACCGTTCGAACCGAATCGTCAATCAGTCCCAGCCGGCGCAGATGGAGCATCACCTCAGGAACACCTCCCGCGAGAAACACGCGGATCGTCGGATGCGGAACAGGTCCGTTCGGCAGCACACTGACCAGACGCGGGGTCTTTCGATTGACTTCATTCCAATCTTCAACGCTTGGAACGCGCAGCCCGGCGGCATGGGCGATGGCAGGCAAATGGAGCAGCAGATTGGTGGATCCTCCGAACGCCGCATGAACCACCATGGCATTGCTGATCGCCTGGTCTGTCAGAATATCCTTCATGACCATCCCGCTATGCTCCATATGCAAAAGCGCACGGGCAGACTGGCGACCCATATTCTTCCACACAGGCTGCCCCGAGGGGGCCAGCGCAGAATGCGGGACCGACATGCCGAGCGCCTCGGCAATTACCTGGGCCGTCGCGGCAGTCCCCAGAAACTGGCATCCGCCGCCGGGTGTTGCGCAGGCTCTGCATCCGAGGTCCGCCGCCTCTTCCAGGGACAGCTCTCCATTGCTGAATCTGGCTCCGATGCTCTGTACTTTACCGGCATCCTCTCCCTGAACAGGAGGCAAAGAGACTCCCCCGGGTACAATTATTCCGGGAAGATCCCGCAGGCCTGCCAGCGCAAGCATCATCGCAGGTAACCCTTTATCGCAGGTAGCTACCCCCAGTACCCCTTTTCGTGTAGGCAAAGAACGGATCAACCGGCGCAGCACCATCGCCGCATCGTTCCGGTACGGCAGGGAATCGAACATGCCCGACGTTCCCTGGGAACGGCCGTCGCAGGGATCGCTGACATAACCCGCAAAAGGAATCCCCTGATGTGCAGTAATCTCATGTGCAACTTCCTCCATCATTAGGCCAATTTCCCAGTGCCCGGTATGGTAGCCAAGAGCCAGCGGACTGCCATCCTCGCGCCGAATCCCCCCCATCGTGCCCAGGATGAGATATGGAGGCCGATTCAAATGGAGCGGATTCCAGCCCATGCCCGAATTCTGGGTCATTCCGAATATTTCACCGCTTGGGGCACTTCGCAGCATTTCCCCCGTTATAGGGAGTCTGCCTAGCGGCCCTGCCGCAGCTGTATGTACAGGTGCTGACTGTTCCGGTGCCTCACGCATGATGTCTTCCAGGCTTATTTCCATTCTGAACCCTTCTTTCTTCTTGTTTGGATGTCCGGTATTAAGATAAAGACAGCTTCTTTGCCAAAAGGATAACCGCTTCAGTGACAGCTTCCTGTTTATCGGCATACGCATGTCGCAGCATGGAGGCGCTTACTGCTGCTGCCGCATTCCCGGAAGCATCGAGGATAGGCGC
Organism: Paenibacillus sp. P3E; assembly: GCF_001909045.1. Taxonomy (NCBI): domain Bacteria; kingdom Bacillati; phylum Bacillota; class Bacilli; order Caryophanales; family Paenibacillaceae; genus Paenibacillus; species Paenibacillus sp. P3E. The sequence continues at coordinate 19,004 of NZ_LVWH01000206.1, forward strand.
AGCCACACAGCAGATCCCTTGAATAATCTCTTCCTGATCTACGGAATAACCGCTGCTGCGGATTTCGGCCAATTCCCCCGTAAATTCATTCCAGTCTGTCAGGGTCTGTGGCGTGACCTGAGATAAGATCTTGTCGGGGTACCGCTTGTCTAACTCATCCGGCGGCAGCAGCGCAAGCATCATTTTCCCCATTGCTGTCGCATGAGCGGGAAACCTCATCCCCGGGCTAGACTCCAGCTTCACCAGCGATGGCCCTTCCTGCTTGGCCAGATAGATAATCTCACTCCGGTCCAGTACCGACAGCTGAAAGGTTTCGCCAACAGCCTTAACACTCTCTGAGGAAGCCTTCAGAAAATGCTCCACCAGGTTGTAATTCTGCTTATGCGACTCATTGAACACTGTATTGAGATACGCGACCCCTTCCCCGAGCGCATAGGCTTCCTTCTCATCCCGTCTCACCCATTTCAGAACTTCCATCGTCCGCAGCAAGGAAAACATCGAGCTTTTATTGATACCCGTTGCATCGCACAGATCGGTCATTTTACATTCCCCCGGCTTCAGGGAAATCGCATTCAGAATCAAATCGGCCCGTTCCAAAGCAGGAACCCAATATTTACGCTCCAACCCATCCATCCCCTCTCTATAAAACAACAATTGATAAACCCCATCAGGTTCAATATAATAACCTTGTGTTTATAGTATCAAACCTGGAGGCGAAATAAAATGAATATTATTCATGCAAATGCAGGCATTATCCCCCCTGTTCCCACCATATTGAATGAAAAGCAGAAATTTGACCGTTCTGGAATGCAGCTTCTGATCGACAGCTTGATCGACAAAGGTGTTCATGGCTTGTTCTTCCTGGGAACCGCCGGGGAGTTCAACCAATTTGATGCGGGGGAACGGGAGGAGATTGCGGAGTTTTGCATTGACTATACGGCAGGCCGCCTCCCGGTCTGGATTGGAACAGGCAGCAATACGACCTCCGAAGCCATCCGCCTCACCCGGCATGCTGACCGCAGCGGGGCTACCGGCGTTGTCGTTATCAATCCTTACTACTGTAAGCTAAGCGGGCAAAGTTTGTTTACACATTATGCCTCTATTGCCGAAGCCTCCGGGCTGCCTCTGATGCTGTACAATTTCCCGGCACTTACCGGCCAGGATTTGAGTCCTGCCTTTGTCAGCCAACTTGCGGCCCGTTACTCCCAGGTGGTTGGCATCAAGGAAACGGTGGACCAGCTAAGCCATATCCGGCAGATGATTCTGCAGGTTAAGGAAGTGAATCCGGCATTTGCTGTGTTCTGCGGCTTTGATGAATATTTGCTGCCCACCCTGGCGGCAGGCGGAGCCGGGGCGATTGCAGCCAGTGCCAATTTTGCTCCGCAGCTTATGCTGGGCTTATATAAGAGCTTTCAGAATAATGACTTGTCAGCGGTGCTTGAATACCACCGGAGAGTGATTCAGATTCCGCCGCTGTATACGCTGGATGATCCCTTTATCCCGTCAATCAAAGAAGCAGTGCGTCTCTCGGGTGTTCCGGTTCCTGTCTTCAGCCATGCCCCGGCAACCCCATGGAACGAAGCGAAAGAACGGCAATTGAAACAAATCTTCAGCAACGCTGGGATTCCTTGGGGCTGATAGGGCAAGGTTGTTAAGAGCAACCGGCCCCCGGCGCTTCAAGAACGGCATTTCTGCCGTTCTTGAAGCGCTGGGCGCATTTCGCCCGACTCCTCTGTGAGCACTTTACGTGGTCCATACCTTATAAATCTGCGATGATGCGGACAGGAGATCCGATATGGGGGCGGATCAGCAGATCAACCGGAGAAGGTGAATTTTTCGCAAAATAACATCTGAAGCTCCCAAGTTATTCCTGCTTTTTTGTCATGGCATAGTTTCCTCGTAAAGAAATAAAAAGAAAGATGAGGCAGACCGTTTAAATGGCCCATCTCATCTTTGGGAATTATAAAAGAACTCGCCCCGCAGCAACCCCACGATCAAACTCAGGTAGTCACCCGCTTGACCAGACTGAACTGCAGCTTCTGCTGCACGGACTCTGCTTGGTTCAGCTTCCCCAGCAGCAGATAAAAGGCGTTCTGCGCCTGGGCGGCAATGGGGTTGTCAATAGAGGTGATCCCCAGCGTATGCGCGAGCTCCGTATTGTCAAAGCCGACAATCGCCAAGTCTTCCGGGACCCTGATCCGCTGCCTGCGTGCTTCATTCAAGAGCCCGGCCGCCACCAGATCGTTGGCGCACAGCACGGCATCCGGACGTTCTCCGCCGCCAAGCAGCAATTCCCGGACCACCCGCTCTCCATCGCGGATCGAATAGATGCCGGTAAGCGACCATTCGTGCCGTATAGGAAGATGGTGCTTCTTCATCATCTCCTCATACGCCTCCAGCCGGCTGAGCGTATTCATGCTGCTAGGCCGGCCAAGCGCGTTAGCAATACGGGTGCACCCTTGTTCAATGACATGCTCCACACCCAGCTTGTACCCGTCATATTGGTTCATGGCGACCGAGCGGATCTCTGGAAGCTCCATCCGCTGCCAGGAGACAATCGGGCCGTATTTGCAATAAGAGCCTAACAGGGCATGATCGTTGACACAAGTAATAATGACCAGCGCATCCACTCTTTTTCTCCGCAGATCCTCAAAGGCCTTCAGTTCTTGCTTCGCATCTCCGCCCGAGGTATAGACAATGGTCTGATAACCGTTCTGGCTGGCCGTCTCCACAAAGCTGTTCAGAAAAGGCAGCATCGCTTCGTTGATCCCCTCCGCACACATGCCGATCTGCAGGGTTCGCCCTTTCGACAAGGAGACGGCATTGCCGTTTGGAACGTAATCCAGCTGCTTCATAATGGCCAGAATGGTATCCCTTGTCTCCGGACTGACATGAGGGGAGTTATTCAGAACCCTAGAGACTGTTGCTTTGGAGAAGCCTGCCAGCTTCGCAATTTGATCCAGATTCGACATGATCTATCTCCTTACACCCATAATCTTTTCAAAATAACACTTGACATGTAACGCGTTACAACGGTTAGCATTCAACCTGAAGGAAACAATATTAGCTTACCATAAATCATCCAATACCCTATCAAAGGCGGGATCTCAAATGAGTGTACAATTTCCGGACAGATTTATGTGGGGCGGCTCCGTAGCCGCGAACCAGTGTGAAGGTGCGTATCAAGAAGACGGCAAAGGCTGGTCTACCCAGGATGTGGCTCCGCAAGGCATCAAAGGCCCGGTTACGAAGGTGCCTACCGAAGATAATCTGAAGCTCACCGGCATAGATTTCTACCACCGGTATAAGGAAGACATCCGGCTCTTTGCCGAAATGGGCTTCAAGGTGTTCCGCACCTCCATTGCCTGGTCACGGATCTTCCCGAATGGCGATGAAACCGAGCCGAATGAACAGGGGCTGCAGTTCTATGACGACCTGTTCGACGAACTCCATAAATATGGCATTGAACCACTGGTCACCCTCTCCCATTATGAAACACCTCTGCATTTGTCTAAGCAATATGACGGCTGGGTCAACCGCAAGCTGGTGGGATTTTATGAGCGTTATGCAAGAACAGTGTTCACCCGTTACAAGGATAAAGTGAAATATTGGCTGACCTTCAACGAGATCAACTCGATTCTGGAAGAGCCGTTCATGAGCGGCGGGATCTATACTCCGAAGAAGGAGCTTAGCAAGCAGGACCTCTACCAGGCTATACATCACGAATTCATTGCCAGCGCCCTGGCGGTAAAGATGGGTCATGAGATTAATCCCGAGGCCAAAATCGGCTGTATGGTGCTGAGTATGCCGACCTATCCGCTTACACCGAATCCGGATGATGTGATTGCAGTCATGGAAGCCGAGCACAAGAACTATTTCTTTGCCGATGTACATGCACGAGGCATCTATCCTGGCTATATGAAACGTTTCTTCAGAGAGAATGGCATTGAGATTCATATGGAGCCGGGAGATGCTGATATTCTGAAGCACACGGTGGATTTCATCTCCTTCAGCTATTATGTGAGCCTCTGTGAAACAGCGGATAGCAGCAAACGTGCGGAATTGGAAGGCAATCTGTTCAGCGGTGTGGCCAATCCATATCTGAAGGCCAGTGAATGGGGCTGGCAGATTGATCCGCAGGGCCTGCGCTATGTCATGAATATGTTCCATGACCGGTATCAGAAGCCGTTGTTTGTTGTAGAGAATGGACTGGGCGCCGTGGACAAGCTGGTTACGGGTGAAGATGGCGTACCGACGGTCGAGGATGATTACCGGATTCAATATTTGAACGATCACCTGGTTCAGGTAGGTGAAGCCATTGAAGATGGCATTGAAGTCATGGGATATACATCGTGGGGCTGCATTGACCTGGTCAGCGCCTCTACAGCCCAGATGAGCAAGCGATACGGGTTCATATTTGTTGACCGTCACGATGATGGCTCAGGCACCTTGGAGCGATACCGCAAGAAATCCTTCCACTGGTATAAGGATGTCATCGCCACGAATGGTCAAAGCCTGCAGCGCAGCAACTAAGCAATATTCAGAAAATTTGTACAGTTGGAAAGCGTTCTGCAACACAGCTAGAAACAGGACAACGGGAAATGAGACCCGTTGTCCTGTTTTTTTACATAAAGATCATAACTAAGGACAATAAATGCATAAATGGTTACATATATTGGGATTGCATTTCACGTTATACTTTCGTGTAAGCGTTATCAACCATAAAGATGGAGGTGTTATTTTCTTGTATGCCCGTATCATTACCCTGATGAACAATTTGCGGCTCAGAACCAAGCTATTCTTGTCCTTTGGCTGTGTCGCGCTGGTTCCGGTATTGATTGTGGGGGTGTTCCTGACGAGTGAGCTGCGGAATATGGCGATGGGCAATGCCCTGAAACAGATTACAGCCAATGTAGACCGGGTGAAGAAACGGACCGGCGAAATGCTGAATGTCCCCCTCGACATCGCTTACCGTCTGTCCAATGACAGCCGCTTGGAGGAGGCCGCCAACCACCGGTACGTGTCAGTATACGATGTGGTGCAAGCCTACTGGAACTACCCCGATTTTCGTGAATTCGTCCGGCTGTACCGTGAAATCTCCAGTATCCGCCTGTATATCGATAACCCGACGGTTCTGGACAACTGGGAGTTTCTACAGGCGGATGAGCAGGTCACACAGGAGCCCTGGTACCAAATCGCGATGGCCCAGAAGGGGCTCGTCTGCTGGAATTATATTCTCGATACCCGTGATGGCCAAAATTATCTCAGCCTGATCCGCAAGGTTGATTTTTTTAAGCAGCGGACCTCCGGGGTTCTGGTTGTGAACGTAAATACGGACAAACTTAACAGCATCCTGAACCAGGAATCCTTTGAAACCCTCATTGTGGACGAGAACGATCACATTGTGGCCTCCAACCGCACGGATACCCTCGGCAAAACACTGAATGATATTGACTTCAAGGCCGTATCCGCTGCCGGACAAGGGCCCTATGACGTATCGATTGACGGCAAACCTTTCAAAATGCTGATTGATGACTGGCAGCCGGGAGGAAGCCTGAACAGCCTGCGCATCATCTCGATCTTCTCCGTGGAAAGTATTGTCGGGGAGCCCAACCGGATTATTTCGCTGGCTTCTTCAGTGATTATCTCCGCATTAATTATGGCGGTTCTGCTGATCTACTATTTCTCGCGGCTGCTCACGGGACGGATGCTGCACCTAAGCAAGCATATTTCCAAAGTCGGGTCCGGCAATCTGGAGGCCACCCTTGTGATTGACGGTAAAGATGAAATCGGCCAGCTGGCCAGACAATTCAATCATATGGTGCGGAACATTAACGACCTGATGCGTGAGGTCCAGGAATCCAACCGGCAAAGAAATGCCACCCTGCTGAAGCAGAATGAGATCAAATTCAAAATGATGGCCAGCCAGATCAATCCCCATTTTCTGTTCAATGCCCTGGAATCCATCCGGATGAAGGCCCATGTCAGGGGACAGGCCGATATTTCGCAGGTTGTGCGGCTGCTGGGGAAGATGATGCGCAAGAACCTGGAGGTCGGCAACGGGATGATCAGCCTGCAAAGCGAGCTGGAAACCGTGGGCTGCTATCTGGTTATCCAGAAATTCCGCTATGATGACAGGCTCGCTTATGAGCTTCACGTAGATCCCAACGCAAACCTTGTGCAGATTCCCCCGCTCATTATTCAGCCGCTGGTGGAGAACTGCGTGGTCCACGGGCTGGAAGATCAGATCGACGGCGGCATGGTCCGGGTGGATATCCGTATTGAAGACGAGCAGCTCAAAGTCCAGGTCTCAGACAATGGAACCGGCATTTCCAAAGAGCGGATGCAAGAAATCCGGGAGATGCTTAAGGACAAGGATGACTATGAAACCAATAATATCGGGATGCGCAATATTCATTTGCGGCTCAAGCTGACATACGGCCCGGAATACGGGCTGACCCTGGCAAGCCAGAACGGCTTCGGCACGCAGATCAGCTTTGCGATTCCCCTGAGGAGAGATTCTTATGTATAGTGTACTGATTGTGGATGATGAGCTGGCGATCCGTGAGGGACTTGCGGCACTGCTGGATTGGGAGAGCCTGGGCTATCAGGTCGTTGATACTGCAGCGAACGCCATAGAAGCGAAGCAAAAATATGAGCTCTATTCCCCGGATCTGATGATTGTCGATATCCGGATGCCCGGCAGAGACGGCCTGGAGCTTATTCAGGAGCTGCGGGAAGATGACCCGGAGATGCACATCATCATCCTCAGCGGGTATGCGGATTTCAGCTATGCCAAGCGTGCAATGACTTTCGGGATCGACAATTATCTGCTGAAGCCGGTGGACGAGGATGAACTGCATCGTTATCTGTCCACTCTGTCCGCAGAGCTTGCCGCACGGGTCGTTCACCGGAAGAAGCATGCCGCCGTCAAAATATGGAGCCGGGAAATGCTGGTCCAGTCCCTGCTGATGGAGAACAACCCGCAGGCATCGCCCTCCATGGATGCATCGGTGCTGGAATCCGGCCTGCTCTGGGATTCCTATCAGGTCGTCCTGATCCGGCTGCTGCTTCAGGACCACGCGGACAACGGCCCTTCAACGGCTGTCAAGACGAGGCTTGCGGCCAGCTTCGAAGAACAGGAGTGGGGCATTGTCTTCTCACTGGACTCTTATTTAGGCGTTTTGCTGCAGCCTTCGTTTCAGAAGGAGCTTGTACGCAAACTGATGGTCCAGAATATTCAGGAAGCTGTAACCGCCCAAGGGCTCGACTGTATCATAGCCGCGGGCGATATGGTGGACACGCTGCAGGAAGTCCCCCGCTCCCACCAATCGGCGCTGGCCCGGATGAAGGAGCATTTTTTCTACGATGAGCCGGGGATGATCGGACCGGACTCCCTCAAGCTGAAGCAAGGGCTGCCTGTAAACAGCGAGGAAGTGGAATCCGGCCTCACGTCAGTAATGGAACGGCTGTTTTTTGCCATGGATATCGGGAGCCGTGAGGTCCTATCCTCTCTGATCGGGGAAGCCGGAGAGCTGATGATCGCCGCCTGTTATTCAGAAATGGCGATAAAATCGCGTTATGTACGCCTGGTCACCTATCTGATCAACAAGCTCTCACTCCATTACAGGGAGCTGGACCAGCTGCATAGCGGAATGGATGAGCAAATTGAGCAAATCTACAAGCACACCTCCCTGTCCAGGCTGCAAGCGCATGTCATACATCTTCTGGAGCAATATGCAGGCGGAATAGCCCATGACGATATGGAGGTCTTAATGAAACGGATGCTGGACCTCATCCACCGCCATTCCCATGAGAATCTGAAGCTGGATACACTGGCCGAAGTGTTCACTTACAGCAGCGCCTATCTGGGCAAGCTTTTCAAGAGCAGCACGGGCCTCTCCTTCAACAGCTATCTGGACAAAGTCCGCATCGAAAAAGCCAAGGAACTGCTGGACCAGGGCTGTAAAATCCATCAGGCCGCAAGCGAAGTCGGCTTCAGCGATGTGGATTATTTCCGGGAAAAGTTCAAGAAGGTTGAAGGCGTTTCCCCCTCCGACTATCGCAGAAAAAGCTCTGTATGAACTCTTTTTTTCAGAAAACGCTTACGAAAAAAGCGGATTCCTCCCGGTTTTTTAAATCAAATGTTCGGGTGTTTCCCGGATTGCCCGTGGATTATGATAAGGCCATATCGAAGGAGGGACATAAATGAAAGCGATTACCGCTAAAGTCGAGCCGGTGCCTAAGAAGCCTGCCTCACGCTTTTGGCCAAAGTTCCTGGAGCAGAAATATCTCTATATGATGTCTGTTCCGTTTGTGCTTTGGGCATTTGTATTCAACTACCTGCCTTTGTGGGGATGGACGATGGCGTTTCAGAAATATAAGCCGGGTAAATCCTTTTTCGAGCAGAAATGGGTCGGGCTGAAGTACTTCAAGGAGCTGTTCCAGGATGAGCAGTTCTTCAACGCCCTCCGGAACACACTGGCAATGAGTATCATGGGCCTGCTGGCCGGATTCATTATTCCCATTATCTTCGCCGTCCTCCTGAACGAGTTGCGGCTGATGTTTCTGAAACGTTTTGTACAGACGGTCTCCTATCTGCCCCACTTCGTGTCCTGGGTGGTTGCTGCCGGGATTATTACCAAAATGCTCTCTACCGACAATGGTGCGGTGAACGACCTGCTGATGAGTCTGCATCTGATTAGCGAACCTATCCAATTCATGGCCAAAGGCAACATGTTCTGGGGCATCGTCACCGCTTCCGATGTCTGGAAGGAAACCGGCTGGAACACGATCATCTATCTCGCGGCCATCTCGGGCATCGGCCCGGAGCTGTATGAAGCAGCAAGAGTAGATGGTGCCAGCCGGCTGCAGCAGGTGCGGAACATTACCTTACCGGGTATCCGGACGACGATTGTAATCCTGCTGATCATTTCCATCGGCCACTTAATCAGTATCGGGTTCGAGAAGCAGTTCCTGCTGGGCAACAATCTGGTGCGTGACTATTCCCAGACACTGGACCTGTACGCACTGAACTACGGGCTCGGCATGGGACGCTTCTCCTTCGGTACAGCCATCAACATCTTCAACTCTGTGGTGAGTGTGATTCTGCTCTTCGTCGCGAACGGTATTTTCAAAAAAATAACCAAGGAAAGCATCATTTAGGAGGCCCTTATGCTGAATAATAAACTGGCCACCGCGTCCTGGTCGGACCGCATCTTCGATTTGGTAGTCTATGTTGCGATTACCGTGGTGACCATCGCCACGTTATATCCTTTTCTGAATGTGCTGGCGATTTCTTTTAACGACTCTACGGACAGCATCAAAGGCGGGATTACCGTTTTTCCCCGCGTGTTTACGTTCAAGAACTATGAGACGATCTTTGCCTATTCCGGGCTGATGACCGGTCTCAAGATTTCCGTTCTGCGTACAGTCATCGGCACGATCCTCGGACTGGTCAGCGCCTCTATGCTGGCTTTCACCCTGAGCCGTGTGGACTTTCAGGCACGCAAGCTCGTCTCTACTTTTCTGGCACTGACAATGTATGTCTCGGGCGGTCTGATTCCCTTCTACATTCTGATCAAGAATCTGCATATGATGGGGACCTTCGGCGTATATGTCCTCCCCGGTCTTGTCAGCGCATTCAATGTATTCGTCATCCGTTCCTTTATCGATGGCCTGCCTTACGCCTTGCAGGAATCCGCCAAGCTGGACGGGGCCAATGACTTCACCATTTACTGGCGTGTCATTCTTCCGCTGACCAAACCGGCGCTGGCGACCATCGCCCTGTTCCTGGCCGTCGGCCAGTGGAATGCCTGGTTCGACACCTATCTCTACAACGGTTCCAAGGACGGGCTGACTACCCTGCAGTTTGAGCTGATGAAGGTCATCCAGAGCACGACCACCAATGCGGATAATTTCCGCGGCCGCAATATGACCGAGGTGATGGCGCAAATTTCCCCTGAATCCGTCAAAATGGCGATCACGATCGTGGTTACCGTTCCTATCCTGGTCATCTATCCGTTTCTGCAGCGCTACTTCGTCAAGGGCATGACGCTGGGTTCAGTAAAAAGCTAGTCCGCTTGCGGTATCATCAGGCTTTGCCTGTGTATACAATACATTTTTGACGAGAAAAAGGGAGGGTTTCTATTCATGACAAGAAAGAAAGTGAAACCGTACGTGCTGCTGATGGTCTTGACCTTGCTCCTCAGTGTGCTGGCAGGCTGCAGTGGTTCGGGCAATAAGAAGAATACGGCAGACAACGCCGAGGCTACTAAGGCTGCTAATGGAGGCAATGCCAGTCCAACTGCAGAGGCTACGGCGAAAGCCGAAGATTTAAGCCCTCTCACACTCTCCTTCTTCGCAGAAGATCCGAATCCGAACTGGAATAATATGAAGGACGATGTCAGTAAACAGATCACGGAAAAAACTGGCGTTACTCTCGATGCGGAATTTGCTGTGGGCGACCCGCAGCAAAAAATCGCCCTGATCGCAGCAGGCGGCGAATATCCCGACATCATCTCCGCCAAAGCCGATATCGGCAAACTGGTCGATGCCGGAGCGGTGATCGATCTGACGGAACTTATCGATAAATATGCGCCCAACATCAAGCGTGTGCTCGGCGACAACCTCGCCCGGGCGAAGTATACCAATGAAGACCAGTCCATCTATGCCATCCCGACCTGGGCAGCGGTAGATGAGAAGAAATTCGTGGCCGGCGGCGGATTCGAGCTGCAGCACCGGGTGGTGAAGGAAGCCGGATATCCGGAGATGAAGACGGTTACGGATTATGAAAATGTGATCAAAGCCTACCTGAAGAAGCATCCGACCGATGAGAACGGCAACAAAAACATCGGGGTCTCCCTGAACGCGGATGACTGGCATATGTACATTTCTGTAACCAACCCTGCCGTGTCCACAACGGGCGGCTCGGATGACGGGGAATACTATGTTGATCAGGAAACACATGAAGCGATCTACCACTTCCGCCGTCCGGAAGAGAAAGAATATTTCCGCTGGCTGAACCACATGAATGACATCGGCCTGCTCGACAAGGAAAGCTTTGTGCAGAAGTATGACCAGTACAAAGCCAAAGTCGCCACCGGACGTGTACTTGGCCTGATTGACCAGGACTGGGACTTCAATGACGCCCAGCAGGCACTGAAGACAGCAGGCAAATTTGAGCAGACCTACGGTCACTATCCGGTAACGCTAAAGAAAGAATATAAAGAAACCAGCTTCTGGCCTACCGGCTTCATGGGCGGTTACGGGATCTCGATTTCCAGCACCAACCCTGATCCGGTCCGCACCATCAAGTTCCTGGACTACCTTGCATCCGACGAAGGACAAATTCTGAATAACTGGGGCATTGAAGGCAAGCATTATAAGGTCGAGAACGGCAAACGGGTGGTTCCTGCCGATGTTCAGGACCGGATCAATAATGACAATACAGCATTCACCAAGGAATCAGGCATCGGCTTCTATTGGAATATGATGGTCCACTATGGAGACGGAGCCAAGGATTCGACTGGCAACTATTACACCAAGAACTTCCCTGAACAGCTGGTGCTCGGCTACAGTGACGTTGAAAAGGAAACCTTAACGGCCTACAAAGCCACCACCTGGAAGGATCTCTTCCCGAAAGAAGAAGAATTCAAGGAAAAAGCATATGGAGCCGCATGGAACATCGCCATTCCGGGCGAGGATGAGGTCTCCATTCTGGGCAACAAAATGAGAGACATTACGTGGAAGCGCATCCCTCAGGCCATTCTTGCCAAACCGGCTGACTTCGATAAAATCTGGGATGCCTACATGGCAGATCTAGACAAAGCCGGAGTGAAAAAAATGGAACAGGGCTATACCAAATTTGTGCAGGACCGTGTTGCATTGTGGAGCGGTAAATAAGAGCAGAGTACACCAGCAAAGGGCGGCGTCCATCGCTTTAAGCCCATCCTGCTCAAAATAACATGGGGTGCCCCAAAGTCATGCTTTGGGGCACCCCTGCTTCATATTATTCACTACATGCCCACAGCTGAGGAAATTGCAGCAAAAACCGCCGCCACCAGCCAGAGAATCGGAAACAGCTTGAGAATCACCTTCAGCCATTGTCCAAAATTGATACGACCGATGGCCAGACCTGCCAGCAATACCCCGCCCGTTGGAGAGATCAGATTCGTCAATCCGTTTCCGAACTGATATGCGGTTACTACCGCTTCGCGGTTAACGCCTACAAGATCGCCTAAAGGTGCAAGCACAGGCATCGTTAAAGCTGCTTCCCCCGATGAAGAAGGGACCAGGAACGTTATAATATTATGAACAATCAGCATGATGGTGGTGAATAAGTAATTCGGCAACCCCTCAAGCATAGTTGCAAGCCCGTTTAGAATAGTATCGATAATCATCCCGTTCTCTGCAACGACGAGAATTCCCCGGGCCAGGCCAATGATTACAGCAGCGTAGATAAATTCTCCACAGCCTTTGACAAAATTCTCGGCGATTTCCTTCTGGTTCATCCGGGTGACAATACCCGAAAAAATGCCAAGTGCAAAGAAAAGTGCACCAATCTCAGTCATATACCAGCCTTTGTTCAATATCCCCCATACTATAAGCCCCAGGGTGACGATAAAGCCCCCAATAATGAGTTTATCCCGGTTCGAGAAACTAACGACTATCCCATCGGTATCCTTGATAAAATGCTGACGGTTAAGAATATCGTTCTGGAAGACTACCGATCTCTCCGGGTTCTTCTTCACCCGATGTGCATACCACATGGTAAAACCGATTGAGATCGCCGTAAAAACAACCCATTCAATAAATCTCAGCCATAACTGCGGATTACCCTGCACGCCTGCTACACCTTGTGCAATCAATACAGAGAACGGATTGACGGTTGATCCGACATAGCCGATCTGTGTTCCGAGGAAAAGGATGAGGATCGCCGTCATGGAGTCAAAGCCCAGGGCAAACATCAGCGGGATAAAAATAGCGTACAGCGGAATGATCTCTTCACTCATCCCAAAGGTGGAACCCCCCAGGCTGAAAATCACCATGGCGATCGGAATCAACAATATTCCTTTAGTTTTGAGCCTGCCGGCTAAAGCCATCAGCGCTCGGTCAATCGCCCCAGTCTGCAGAATGATTCCAAAGGCTCCGCCTACGATCAGGACGAAGGCAACAACATCGGCAGCATTGATAATGCCTTCCATCGGCGCACTGGCAATTTGGGCAAATCCTTGCCTCAAATCCCCTTGCTCACTGATTTTGGGAACGGTATGATAGGTTCCCGGGATAATGGCTGTCCGGGAAGACCCGCCCACCATAACCTCCTGCCGGTCGAATTGGCCGCTCGGGACAATCCAGGTTAAACCGGCAATTGCCACTATAATCAGAAAAATCAATGTATAACTATGAGGAAGGGACCATTTAAATTTACGTTTAGCCGTTTCCATTTCTATCCCTCGTTCCTGGAAGCATCATAGGTGATTCTACCCGCGCTAATTGTCAAAATCACATGTGTGTCTCTAATCCCGGTTGCTGTTGTATCCAGTAGATTACGGTCAAATACTGCTATATCAGCTGCTTTTCCGACTTCCAGAGTTCCTGTACACTCTTCCATGCCGCAATGTCTGGCACCGTTAACAGTCCAGGCCTTCAAGACTTCAGATGCCGGCATTCCCTGCCCGGGATTCCACCCTCCTGGCGGCGATCCATCAGGAAACAACCGATAAGAAGCCGCATATAGCGAATCAGGAACACTAGTAAGGAAAAGCGGTAAATCCGTACCAATCGTAATCGGAACATTGGCTTCAAGCATGGACTTATAATTATAAAACCGGCTTTCATTTTCTTTTCCGGCTACGGCCGCCATGTAAGCATCCTCGTAGGAAGGATTTAAGAGCAGGATCTGAGCATATACCTCGGCAAATATCCCATTTTCCCCCATTCGCTTAATATCATCAGGATGAGGATATTCCAAATCGCTGATTGAATGTCTTATCCGCTGCTCTCCCCGCTTGCGGTTACAGCCTTCGATCAGGTCTACTGCCTTGCGGATCGCTGCATCCCCTTCAGCCGTAAGACAGCATTTTATTCCATAACTGTCCGCTGCTTGAACAGCCGCTTCAATGGCTTCGTAGTCAACGGGACGCAAGGTTGTGACACCTGGCATATCAGCATAAGGCTCCAGCATATCTCCCGTGTGATCGGCTACTACACCATCCATCATCAGCTTATATCCCTGAAAACGAAGAAACTCCCCTTGATACTGCTCTTTGTACTGCAACCCTGCAGGAATATCAATCGGCTGCAATACAGGTTCTAGCGCAAAATGAACCCGCAGCGGCAGCTCCCCTGCTGCTTCCAGCTCTTCAAGGACCGGCAGCAAACCGCTGTGCCTGTCAAAGCCTATATCTTTTATAGAAGTGACGCCCCGCTTGGCAAGCATCTGGGCGAAGTCCAAAAACTCTTGTCTGACTAATGCCCTGTCCTGCATCATGTCATTCAGCAGACGGGCACGTGATTCTGCACTGCATTGATCCGGCGCAAACTGATATTTCTGCTGGGCGGTTTTATTCATCCAACAATAACTTTTTGTCCGGTTAATGGCGATTAACCCTTTCAGGAAAGGCCTCATCCAATAAGCTTTGCTCCGGAGGCTGTCCCCAATCCTCTCCGCTCCATCCGTAAGCGTATACATTTTGACCTGAAGGACTTTTTTCTGCTTCTTGCTTAAGCAGTTGCAAGGCTTCGTCAACCGTAGCCGCATTTGTCAGATCGACACCACGGTGCATAGACATGTAACCGGTAAAAAACACATGGTTATCATGCACGCCAGGCATAATGAAAGCATCCTTCAGATGGTGAACAAATGTTGCAGGCCCAATCCAGTTTTCCGCTTCTGCCGGGTGGCCAACCGCTACGATACACTCACCTTTCAGGGCAATAAATGCCGGTGAAGCGCTATTTTCTTTTCCTGTAAATACTGCATTAGACAACAGGACTCTATCTGCTAAACCATGTGCAGCTGCATCCATGATTTCAACGCCTTTCTGCCGAATAATAATACGACTTATAACGTTATATAAAACCTTCTGCTCCTCGCTTACCGCAAGAAGCAGAATGAATTACAAAGTGAATTGATAACGGTCGCCGATGATATACTGCTTGCCCACATGAACAGGCTGACTGTGCTGATCATAAATAATGGTATTCATATAGAACAATGGCTGGCCAATCGGAATCTCCAGTAATTGAGCCTGCTGCTCATCGGCCAAGGTAATTTGCAATACCGTCTCTCCCGGCTGGTTGGGATCAATCTGATAACGGTCCCGCAGCAGATTATACACCGAGCCTTCCAGATTTTCTTCCATTAAAAATGAGAACCGATCAAACGGATAATAGTTATTTTCCAGCATTAGCGGTCTTTCACCGGCATATCTTTTGCGTTGAATATAGAGCACCGGCTCACCCTGCTGAATTTGCAGCCGCTCCGCGGTTTCTTGGTCGGCCCTAATCTTCTTCCTCTCGGTAATGATGCTGTGCGAAGAGACTCCATTGGCACTGCAGGCTGCCGTGAAACTGATAATATGCTCAATCTTGCGGCCAATCTTGAGCGCATTGACAAAGGTGCCCTTACCCTGGCGTTTCGTCAGATAGCCTTCACTCACTAATTCCTCGATAGCTTTCCTTACTGTAATCCGGCTGACATTGTAAGTCGCGCTAAGCTCAATTTCAGTAGGGATTTTATCTCCGGGATTAAAGGTTCCGTTCGCAATGGCGGATTGGACTGCTTTTTTCAATTGTATATATAGGGGCTCTACCTTTTCTGAATTTAACATCCTTTACCCTCACTTGTTATATAACGTTATATTACTCTATGGTTAGAATAACAAACGATTCTCTTATTCACAAGCAAAGATCAGAACGCTGCCGTTATTAGTAACGGGCCCCGAATCCAAAGGAACCTTCTACCATACAGCTCTTGGCCGCTAATCGGGAGCCCTCCTGCATGGCCGCTTGAATATTCCCATCCTTGATCATACTGATTAAAAAGGCTGTAATATAAGAATCTCCTGCTCCCATCGTATCCACGGCCTCAATAAGCTCCGGGGTCTGATAATAAAAGGATGCCCCATCATAGGCAATGGATCTGTCACCGCCGCGTGTTGCCACCAATATCTGGCCGTCTCTTCTGCGTTTGGCTTCAATATAATTCCGCGTCTCTTCGTCTGTCATATGGCTGCAGGAAAAGAAAGCAAAATCCGCATTCCCGATATACCGTTCTACCTGCTCGTCCTCAAAGTCATCGGAGAAATCAAAAGAGAGGGGAACCCCCAGTTCATTCAGCTCCGCAAGCAGATGTCCGGTGTGGCTGTACAGCCCTGTATGCATAATGTCAAACCCGCAGATATATTCTTTGTCGGCTTCGCTCAGTAGAATAGGATTAAGTCTGGTCACTCCGCCTTCGTTGCTGCCCAGGAATATCCGTTCCCCATTCTCCAGCGTTACACGTGCACAACCGTTCTCTCCGCTGAAATGCCTGCAATGTGAGATATCGATCGCAAGCTGCTGCAGTGTATGCTCCACAAGCTGTGCTTCGTCATCATCGCCAAAGACCCCGAGAAAAGCCGCCTCTACACCTTCCCCTTTGGCAAAAACACTGAAATTGAGCGCATTGCCGCCGGGATACATTGTACGTTGATGAACATACTTGTCTACTACGTTATCGCCAATCCCTAAGACTTTCATGGTTGTACCTCCCGTTTAGTAGGCTACTTTTCCCATATAGCGTCGGGTTTCCAGCGGATGATTTCTCACATCGGCAAGAGCCTCGCGATAGACACAAATAATACTGTAGAATAATACCGGATTAAAGAATTCTACAACTTCATCAGCAATCGTACCAATTCCAAGCTCTTTGGCATCAATCACTTCGACTTTCGCCGCATACTGGTTCAGGAATGTCCGGGCTCGTTCATCCAGCTCACGGGTGCGCCCCTCATTGATCATCAGGATAAAAGGTGTTTCTTTATCCGTCACTTCAAAAGGACCATGGAAGAATTCACCGGAGTGAATAGCAGCAGCATGAACCCACTGCATCTCCATCAAAGAGCAGATAGCAAAACCATAAGCATGTCCGTACGAAGCTCCACTCGTCAAGATATAGTAAAGCTCCTCATTGCGGTACTTATCAGCAAAAACACGGGCACGTGGAGCAACCTGCTTTTTCCCCTGGTTGATGATGCCGTTGATTGTTTCCAGGCCTTTTTGAAAAGCCTCAACATGCGCATAGCCCTCGACCACATGCAGCAATTGAGCGGCGAGATCCAAAATGATTGCCATCGGATTGTTGATGACGTTGCTGTCATCTCCCCATTCATACAGGAAGGAATAATCGGAGTAATTCAGCAACGCGGCTTCCTTGTTGTGGGTTAAGCCAATGGTGTGGGAGCCATGCTCTTTGGCCGATTGCGCCGCAGCTACCGATTCCGGCGTATTTCCGCCATGAGAACAAACGATGACTACGGATTGCGCACCCAGACGTTTAGGCAACGCATGAACAAACTCATTCGCCGTATATAGTCCTGCTACCAGCTTTTTCGCTTCACTATCAAGAAAATACTTGGCTGGGTACATATCAACCAGTGAACCCCCGCAAGCTACAAAATAGATCTCTGAAATTCCTTCAGCCACTTTTTCACGGATACTTTGAACAACTTGATTTACGTTCATTTAACTCTCTCCTTTTTATATAACGTTATATAACGT